>VAZQ01000668.1 GCA_005883115.1 Alphaproteobacteria bacterium
CTTTTTCGCCTGAGCGCTCAAGTCGCGCGGTAACCCGTCGATCGAGCCGATAACATCCGCGATGGCGTCGAGCAAGGCCGGGTTTCGCCGGCGCGATTTCTCTGGCCGCGTCAGCCGCTCCCGCACCACGTCGGATTTCGACAGCTTGCGACGACGCGACTCGGTTTCGATCTGGGCGACCAGGGCCTCAGGCAATCGAACGGTCAATTTTTTCATGGCTTATATCAGCACGTTCAGTTTGTCATTCCGGCCGAGCCGCGATAGCGGCGAGGGCCGGAATCCATAACCACAGGCAGTGGTTATGGATTCCGGGCTCGCGGGCTTCGCCCGCGCCCCGGAATGACGAGTCAGAATTTACGCGGGTTGGTATTATTCGTATTACAGCGCGACAGATGCGCAATACGTCGGACGCTATTGGCTGGTGCTGCGGAAATGCCGGCGCAAACGGCGGCCGTTGAAGCCGCACAAATCGAGGCATGCAGGATGGCGGGTTTCGCTCCGCTCAGCCCAGGCTACGGCGCCTACCAACTGGCCGGGGTGGAGACCGCGACGCTGCCAGAGGGCTGGACATCCTCGAGCCGGGCGTCAGTGGTCGCGACCGCGGCATAGTCGCGCCTGCGATCCACCGTCTTCAGGAGATCTTTGACGGGCTCCGGCAATTGTCCTGCAGCGAGCCTGCCGGGCGGGCTGTCAAGGCGCTCGACCACGGCGAGGCGAGTGACCTCGCCTCTGAGGAAGGCATTCAGGAACTCCGGATAATTGCTAAAGGATACGCAGCCGTTCGACTGGCCATTCGGGCCCAACATGTAGGTGTGGGCGAGGATGCCGGCGCGACCATGCATCCTGTTGTCGTCCACGGGATTGAGGCGGATGGCGCGAACGCCATGAAACATTCGCTCGCGCAACGTGAGAGTGTAGAGATTTGGCGGCGTTGCCCCGTGCATCCGCACGTGCACGTGGCGCGGATTGTCCATGAAGCCGCCGAGCCCGGAATGGGCCTCGAGCCGGCGGCCGCTCGGCAGGTATACGGTATGCGCGCTGATGTCGTAGATCGCGGTGCGGCCGTCGTCCTCCGACGGCGTCCCTTCTTTGCGCGCAGGAGTTGGGTGAAGGAGCGGCTTGGAGAGCGCCGGTTTCGGCGCCTCGGCGCGCTTCTTCGGCACGTCGTGGTCCGCCGGCAATCGCAGACTATTCGCAAGCACCTCCATGGCGGAGGCGAGGCTCTCGTCGAAGGACGCCGGGCAATCCTCGCTCGAGGCGAAGCGTTTGTCGAACGGCGCCGGGTGATCTTCCAAGGCGGCGAAACGCTCCTCGAACGGGGCGCTGCCGCAGGCCGGCGCGGAGGCCAGCATGCCGGGCCCGCCGGTCAGGGAGTCGAATCCGACCAGCGGTTCGAGACTTGCCAGGCGGACGCGATCCGCCGGCGAGCCTGATCCCAACGGCGCGCTGAGCCGGAAAATTTCCGGGTGGATGGTCCCGAATACCGAGATGCGCGGCGCGGGCGCGTCTGTATCTGCCGGCCCGGCCTGCGTCCCTGCCGATTTAAGGGCGAACCCCAGAAGCATCGCCGCGATTCCAAACGGAATCGCGCGCACCCCCCATTGCACCAAAACGCTCCCCCACTCCTACGCCACGTCGCCGGCCCAACTGCCAAGCGCGACGTACGTCCCCCGACGCGGGCGTAAGCAAGCCTTCTGATTGCGGCAACAATGGTTCAGCTATTGCGGAAGAACGGTTCGGCAATTGCGGCAAGAATCGTTCAGACTGCGGGCCTATGCGGGGCCGGCGATTGCTGTTCACTACGCGCTTTCACGAGCGGTTAACCCCATTCTCGAATGGGCGATGGGACCCGGCTAAGCAAAGAACTCGAGCAGTGCCTTGGCGGTCGCGTCCGGGGCCTCCTCGGCAAGATAATGCCCGCAGTCGATGGCAAAGCCGCGCACATTGCTCGCCCACTCGCGCCAGGTCGCGAGCCGCCAGCGGCGCCCCAGATCGCCAGCACCGGACAAGCGATTTTTTGGCCCGCCGCGCGCGTCTCCTCATCGTGCGCGAGGTCGGTGGTGCGCCCGGCGCGGTAGTCCTCACAGGTCGCGCGGATGCGCACGGGATCGTTGAAGAAGGCGTGGTAGTGGGCGAGCGCGCGCGGATCGAAGGCGGCGAGATCCTTGATCTTGGTTCCGGCCGCCGCGCGCGTGTCGAAAAAATAGAGCGGGTCCTTGCCGATCATCCGCTCCGGGAACGGCGCCGGCAGCGCGAGGAACATCCAGTGCCAGGCGCGATTGGCGAGCCGCGCATCCATGCGGTGCCACATCGCCCAGGTCGGCACGATGTCGAGCACGGCGAGCTTTTCGAGCCGGCCAGGGTGGTCGAGCGCGAGCCGATAAGCGACGCGGCCGCCGCGGTCGTGTCCGGCAAGGCAAAAGCGCACATGGCCGAGCGCCTCCATCAGCTCGATCATCGCCGCCGCCATGACGCGCTTGGTGTAGGGCGCGTGCGCGGTGTCGGCGGCAGGTGCATCGGACCAGCCGTAGCCGGGCAAATCGGGAATGATCAGGCGAAAACGCGCCGCCAGCGCTCCCGCCACGCGGTGCCACATCACGTTCGTCTGCGGATAGCCGTGCAGCAGAAGAAGCGGCGGGCCTTCGCCGCCGCTGCGGGCGAAAATCCGGCCCGCGGACGTGTCGATCCAGTGCGAGGCGAAGCCGGGATAGAGATCTGCGAGGTCGGGCATCAGGATCGCCAAGCCGGAACGATGTCCGTTTTCGCGAAGTCATCGCCTTTGAACAGCAAGGGCAGATCACGGCTTTTGGCGAGGGCATAGGCGAAGCAGTCTCCAATGTTGAGACCTGCCGAATGTCGACCCCGGCCAAATCGCAAGAAGGCTGCCAGGGCGACGTTTCCCTGGTTCAACGTCACGGGCACGACCCTCACATGAAGAGCTTTCAACGTCGCATCGACCCTGCCAAGCCTGGCGTCGCTCCACCGGCCGGCGATCACCATGTTCGTTTCGACGTAAGAGATCACGGACATGAAGACGTGTGGCGTCTTGTCGAGAACATCGACCCAAATCGCCGCGTCGGATTCTTCTCGGATGATCGCGACAATGATCGAGCTGTCGACGACGATCACTTAGGCAAGCCGTGTTCGTCGTAACCGATGATTTCGTCATCGGTTAGGTCTTCATTGATCCGCGGGAGAGAGTCGAAATAGGCGAGAAGTTCAGCGAGCTTCTTGCGGTCGACGCGGCCTTTTTTTCGCCGCGCCGGCGCGACCTTGTCGAGGCGGTCCTCGACCGCCCGCTCGACCGCATCGGTGAGCGTTTCCCCTGTCCGTTTCGCAAGCTTGCGAATTTTGGCCACCGCCGTCGGCCGCTTGATCAGCACGTCCAACCCCGCCTCCATATATACGTTTTTGTCGCAAATATATACGCCGGGAGATATGGATGCCAGAGGCTAGACCCCCGCCTGCTCCCGTTGCACGGCCCGGAAACCGATGTCGCGGCGGCAGAAGCCGTCGGGCCAGCGAATGCGATCGAGCGCGCGATAAGCGCGCGAGCGGGCCTCGCTAACCGTTGTGCCGAGCGCGCAGACGTTGAGCACCCGCCCGCCATTGGCGACGATTTTTCCGCCTTCCGCCTT
>VAZQ01000009.1 GCA_005883115.1 Alphaproteobacteria bacterium
GCTGCTCCAGCCCTGGTTGGCGTCGGATGAGATCAGCGCGTCCGGCCCGAGTATCCGGCACAGACGGCGAGTGCGTTCGCCATCCACAGCCGGGGCATCGATGCCGACCTTGATCTTGAACGCGACGTAGCCCTCCGCCTTCTTCTTTTCCGCTTCGCGCAGGTCGGAGCTAAGCTCGCCCGTGCCGATGACGCCGAGCACGGGCATACGGCTTCTCTGCTTGCCGCCAAGCAGCGCATGGACCGGGCGGTTGGTGGCGCGGCCAACGAGATCGTGCAGCGCGATCTCGATGGCGGCCTTGGCGCCGTTGTTGGCGTACATGCGTGCGGCCATCGTCGCGCGCGCGCCGGCCATGTCTTCGGCTTCCCGCCCCTCGAGCACCGGGGCGAGATACCCGATCGCCGCCATCATGCTTTCTACCGTCTCTCCGGTCATGGTCGGGGCCGAGGCGGCCTCGCCCCACCCGACGACACCGTTATCGGTTTCGATGCGGACGAACACGTTATCCGCCCGCGCGATCTCGACACCCGCCATGACGACGGGCTTCTTCATTGGCAAGCTCACGGCGATCGGCTCGACGCGCTTGATCTTCATCGGCAACCCTAGATCACCTTGTCCCGGCGTAATTCGGCGATGGCCTTGTCGTTGAGGCCAAGTTCGCCGGCGAGGATTTCGTCATTGTGTTCCCCTAGCGCCGGCGGCGGGCGCCGCACGGAGCACGTGGTGTCGGAGAACTTGAAGGGAATCCCAAGCATCTTCAAGGCACCGACGGTGGGATGCTCGATGGTCTCGATCATATCGCGCGCGGCCGTGTGCGGATCATCGAGCGCCTGCGCGACCGAATTGATCTTGCCGCAGGGAATTCCCGCCGTTTTGAGCTTGGCGAGCCAGGCATCGGCACACTCGCGCGACAACGCCTCGTTGATCAGGTCGTCGACCACGGCCCGGTACTCGACCCGCGTACGGTTGCTCGCAAAGCGTGCATCCTTGGCCCATTCGGGATGGCCGAGCACTTCGGCCATGCGCGCGAACTGGCGCTCGTTGCCAATTCCGACCGCGATCATCGCGTCGGCGGCCCGATAGGCCGTGTACGGCACGATGCTCGGATGCCCATTGCCGAACCGGCCGGCATCGCGGCCGGCCGCAAGATAGCTCGCCGCCACGTTGACGAGCATCGCGAGCGAGGTCTCGTAAAGCGAGAGCTCCACCTTCTGGCCCTTGCCGCTGCGGTGGCGCGCATTGAGCGCGGCCAGAATCGAGGTCGACGCGAGCATGCCCGTGCACACGTCAACGATGGCGACCCCGTATTTTATCGGCGGGCCGTCCGGCTCGCCGCAAATGCTCATGAGACCCGACTCGGCTTGTAGGATGAAGTCATAGCCGGCAAGCGCGGCCTTGGGGCCGCTCGACCCGTAGCCGGTGATGGAGCAGCGCACGATGCGCGGCGCATGGCGCTCGAACCATACATCCGTGAAGCCCCATTTCTCGAGTGTGCCCACTCTGAAATTGTCGATCAGTACGTCAGCCTTTTCGATCAGACCGGCGAGGATTTTCTGCCCCGCCGGCACGGCCATGTTGAGCGTCAACGAGCGCTTGTTGCGATTGACGCGCAGAAAATAGACCGCCTCGCCCGCGAGGAAGGGCGGACCCCAGGCGCGCGTATCGTCGCCTCGATCGGGCGGCTCGACCTTGATCACCTCGGCGCCCATGTCGCCCAGCATCATGGTGCACAGCGGTCCTGCCAGGATGCGCGTCAGATCCAGCACGCGGATCCCGGCGAGCGGGCCATTCTCCTTCATGGTCATTTCCTGCGCATGGAGGGCGGCGCGTTGAGATCCTTGGCGCAGCCGTCGAGATAATGTTCGAGCTCGCGTTTATGTCGCATCCTGAATTTCTGGAAGTCGGGTTTGCGTCCTTCGAGGAAGGCGTCCATGCCTTCGAGGCTTTCCTCCGAGCCCCAGACATGGGCGAGCAATTCCATGCCGTGCTGCCACGAGGCATAGAGAAGGTCGGACTCGAAGTTGAGGCTTTTCTTGGTCATGCGCAGGGTCTGCGGGCTATGGCCTTTGATGGTCTCGCACCATGCCAGCGTCTCCTTGCGCAACTCGCGCTGCGGCACGCATTTGTTGATGAGGCCGATGGCAACGGCCTCTTGCGCGGTGAAGCGACGGGCGCAGAAGATCATCTCGCGCGCCAGCCGCTCGCCGATGATGCGCGGCAGGTATTGCGTGGCGCCGACCGTCGGACACGCGCCCACCCGCGCACCGGTTTGGCCAAGAACGGCATTGTCCGACGCAATGACCAGGTCGCACCACAACGCGAGTTCGTGGCCGCCGCCCATGCACCAGCCGTTCACCATGGCGATGACCGGGATCGGCAAGCCGCGGATGGTCATGGCGAGGCCCTGCATACGGTCGTTCCACATTGCGGCATTGGCCCAGTTGAGCCGCTTCATGGCGTAGAAGTCGCCGCCGGCGGAAAAAGCTTTGTCGCCGGCGCCGGTCACGACCGCGCAGGCGATAGAAGGGTCATCACGAGTGGATCTCAGCGCCTCGATTAGCTCGTCCAGCGTCTGCTCGCGAAAGGCATTGAGCACACGCGGCCGGTTGATGGTCGCCCACGCGACCTGGTCGCGGACCTCGTAGAGAATATCGCTGTAGCCCCGCTCGCTCGCACTGCGCTTCTTGCTCGCCGTCTTTCTGGCCATAGTTTCACCCCCATCCGCTCGCTTCGCATCACGACAGGCAGGCTGTGAGAAACGCAACGAGCTGTGGTGAGGCGATGACGGTTGCCGCAGGATTGGCGGCCGGCTCCTTGCGATGCATGAAGCCGTGTTCGGCGTCGGGATGATATTGCCAAATGGTTGGTGCCGCGCGCTTATGCAGTGTCTCTCTGAGTGCGGCGTAAGTCTCCACGGTTGCGACGGGATCGTGGCCGGGTTGGAGGACCTGAACGGGACAGCGAATATCGGCCGCGAGCGCGACCGCGTCGTGCTGCTGATTGCTAAGCCGCGGGTTTTCGATCGATGGATAGGCGGCGGCGCACGCCTTTATTCTTCTCTCCTGTGCCGCCGCGGTCAGCGCATATCGACCGCCGAGGCAGAAACCGAGCACGCCGATCGAGGTCAGCGTCAGGTCGTTTTCCATGTAGTCGACCCATTTTTTCACATTGGATTGCATTCCGCTGTCGCTTAGCGAGCGCGAGCGCGTCTTCGATTCCTCATAATCGGTGATCAGCGGCAAGCCTTCGTACGGATCCCAGACCGCGGCGGCGAGTCCGGCGCGGGCAAGGGTCTCTGCATATCCGCGCACGAACGCGTTGACGCCGAAGATCGTCGGCAGAATCACCACGCCGCTCTTGGTTGGTGCGTCTGGTTGGGCGAGAAAGCCGAACAAGCCGAGCTGCTTGATATCTTGGGACTTGGGCGACATGGAAATCCCCTTGGATTGGGTTGAGCGGCGGCAGCGGTATTGCGCCCGAAGGTTGCAGGGCGCTGATGGTGGTCGGCGCGTTATTCTTGTCTCGCACCTTGCTTTGCACAAGGGGAGGACCGCGCTGCTACCGCGCTGTCAAGCGCGCAAACGGCTCGTAACGCGCAATATTGCTTGTGTGATGAAGGACGTGCATTAATCAAAACGATAAGATCGATGGCAGCCTGAGCGGGCTGCCGGCATGCGAGATCGGCGCCATGCGCGTGAACGACGTTCGCGGCTTTGATTTCGGCCTGGGCGAGACGGCCGACATGTTGCGCGAGAGCGTGCGCGGTTTTGCCGCTGAACGAATTTCCCCGCGCGCCGATGAGATCGACCGCAGCAATATGTTCCCGCGCGATCTCTGGCCCGAGCTGGGCAAGCTTGGCGTGCACGGCATCACGGTCGAGGAGGAATGGGGTGGGGCAGGGCTCGGTTATCTCGAGCACTGCGTTGCCATGGAGGAAATCTCGCGCGCCTCCGCCGCGATCGGGCTCTCCTATGGCGCCCACTCGAACCTCTGCGTCAATCAGATCCGCCGCAACGGCACGGACGAGCAGAAGCGCCGTTACCTCGGAAAGCTGATCTCCGGCGAGCATGTCGGCGCGCTCGCGATGTCAGAGCCGGGCGCCGGTTCCGATGTCGTCTCGATGAAGACGCGCGCGGACAAGCGCGGCGACCGTTACATCCTCAACGGCAGCAAGATGTGGATCACCAACGGTCCGCAAGCGGAGGTCCTGGTCGTCTATGCCAAGACCGATACGGCGGCGGGACCGCGAGGTATCACTGCGTTTCTGATCGAGAAAGGTTTCAAGGGATTTTCGACCGCGCAAAAGCTCGACAAGCTCGGCATGCGCGGCTCCGACACCAGTGAATTGGTGTTTCAGGATTGCGAGGTCCCCGAGGAGAACGTCCTCGGCGGCCCCGGCGACGGCGTCACTATTTTGATGTCGGGCCTCGACTATGAGCGCGTGGTGCTATCGGCTGGGCCGCTCGGCATCATGCAGGCATGCATGGACATCGTCACACCTTATATCCACGAGCGCCATCAGTTCGGGCAACCGATCGGGGAGTTTCAACTCGTGCAAGGCAAGGTTGCCGACATGTATGTGGGGATGAACGCGTGCAAGGCTTACGTGTATGCCGTGGCCAAAGCGTGCGACCGCGGCGAGACCACGCGGGAGGACGCCGCCGGTGCCATCCTCTACGCCGCCGAGCACGCCACCAAGGTCGCGCTCGATGCGGTCCAGCTTCTCGGCGGCAACGGCTACATCAATGACTATCCCACAGGGCGCTACCTGCGCGATGCCAAGCTCTACGAGATCGGTGCGGGCACGAGCGAAATCCGGCGTATGCTGATCGGCCGGCAGCTGTTCGAGAAGACGCGCTGAGCGTGCGGCGATGACCGCCCTCACATCCGCTATTGACCCGGGCTTGGCAGAATTCGTCCGCAACGCCGAGGCGATGAAGGCCCTCGTCGCGGACCTGCGCGGCAAGCTCGAGGCCGCGATGCAAGGCGGCAGCGAGGAGGCGCGCGCGAGGCACGTCGCGCGCGGGAAATTGCTTGCGCGCGAGCGCATCGGTCTGTTGCTCGATCCCGGAAGCCCGTTCCTGGAGCTTTCGCCGTTAGCCGCGCACGGCATGTATGGCGGCGACGTTCATTCCGCGAGCATCATCACCGGCCTCGGCCGCGTGAGCGGCCGCGAATGCATCGTCATCGCGAATGACGCCACCATCAAGGGCGGCACCTATTATCCGATGACGGTGAAAAAGCATCTGCGTGCGCAGGATATCGCGCGCGAGAGCAACCTGCCGTGCATCTATATGGTCGATTCCGGCGGCGCGTTCCTGCCGCTGCAAGACGAAATCTTTCCTGACGAACGCCACTTCGGCCGCATCTTCTGCAACCAGGCGCAGATGTCTGCGCTTGGCATTCCACAGATCGCGATCGTGATGGGTTCCTGTACCGCCGGCGGTGCTTACGTGCCGGCGATGTCCGACCAGAGCATCATTGTGCGCCATCAAGGCACGATTTTCTTGGGCGGGCCGCCGCTGGTGAAGGCAGCAACCGGCGAAGACGTAAGCGCGGAGGAATTGGGCGGCGCCGACGTGCACAGCCGGCAGTCCGGCGTGACCGACTACTATGCGACCGACGACGGACATGCCATCGGCATTGCGCGGCGCATCGTCGCTGACCTCAACCGCGTCAAGCATTCATATCTGGAACTCCGCAAGCCGCAAGACCCGCTGTTCCCGGCGGAGGACCTCTACGGCATCGTGCCTGCGGACCCGCGCACGCCCTACGAGGTTCGCGAGGTGATCGCGCGTATCGTCGACGCATCCGAGTTTCACGAATTCAAGGCGCTCTATGGAGAGACGCTGATTTGCGGCTTCGCCCATATCCATGGATTCCCGATTGGCATCCTGGCGAACAACGGCATTCTGTTCAGCGAGAGCGCGCTCAAGGGGACGCATTTCATCGAGCTGGCGAGCCAGCGCAACATCCCGCTGCTGTTTCTACAGAACATCACCGGTTTCATGGTCGGGCGCAAATACGAGGCGGGCGGCATCGCCAAAGATGGCGCCAAGATGGTGACGGCGGTCGCCACCACCAAGGTGCCGAAATACACGGTCATCATCGGCGGCAGTTATGGCGCCGGCAATTACGGAATGTGTGGGCGCGCCTACGGGCCGCGCTTTTTGTGGATGTGGCCGAACGCGCGTATCTCCGTCATGGGCGGCGAGCAGGCAGCTAGCGTGCTCGGTCTGCTGCGACAGGAGGCAACCGAGGCGAAGGGCGGCGTCTGGAGTGCGCAGGACGACGCAGCATTCAAGGCGCCGATCCGCGAGCAATACGAGCGGCAGGGCCATCCCTATTATGCGACGGCCCGCTTGTGGGATGACGGCATCATCGATCCGGCCGACACGCGCACCGTGCTCGGGCTTGCGCTCGCCGCGGGTCTCAATGCGCCGCCGAGCGAGCCCACGCGGTTCGGCATCTTCAGGATGTGATGGTGTCGCTCGCCCGGCGTTTCCACAAATTGTTGATCGCCAATCGCGGCGAGATCGCGTGCCGGATCATGCGTACGGCCAAACGCATGGGATTGCGCACGGTGGCGGTTTATTCCGACGCCGATCGCGATGCCATGCACGTCGCGCTCGCCGACGAGGCGCTGCTCATCGGCCCGGCGCCGGCGAAGGACAGCTACCTTCACATCGACGCTATCATCGACGCGGCGCGGACGACGGGCGCCGAGGCGATCCATCCCGGCTACGGCTTTCTCTCCGAGAACGCCGATTTCGCGCAAGCCTGCGCGGATGCGGGCTTGGTTTTCGTCGGGCCTTCCGCCGCGACCATCCGCCTGATGGGCTCGAAATCAGCGGCGAAGGCGCTGATGGAGTCGGCCGGGGTGCCGGTCGTGCCCGGCTATCACGGCGAGGATCAGAGCATCGCGACGCTGCAAGCCGCCGCCGATCGCATCGGCTATCCGGTTCTGGTCAAGGCGTCGGCGGGCGGCGGCGGCAGAGGCATGCGCCTGGTCGCCAACGCCGAGGCGCTCGCCGAAGCGGTCGCCAGCGCCAAACGCGAAGCGGCGGCTTCGTTTGGGAATGACCAAATCCTGATCGAGCAATACATGCCCCGGCCGCGGCATATCGAAGTGCAGGTGTTCGGCGACAGCGAGGGCAACGTGGTGTCGCTGTTCGAGCGCGAATGCACGCTTCAGCGTCGCCATCAGAAGGTGGTGGAGGAGGCGCTTTCGGCCTCCGTCACGGCCGAACGGCGTGCCGCGATGTCGGCTGCGGCGCGCTCCGCCGCGCAGGCCGCGGGCTATGTCGGCGCCGGCACGGTCGAATTCATCGCGGATGCGGCCGGTTTCCATTTCATCGAGATGAACACGCGCCTGCAGGTCGAGCATCCGGTGACCGAGATGGTC
>VAZQ01000669.1 GCA_005883115.1 Alphaproteobacteria bacterium
AAGCGTGACCGCGATAGCTGCCAATCGCAGCAAAACGAGAATTGTTATTACCGAGGCTATCCGCTTTGGCAGTGGTATAGCAGCTGACGCCGGAGCTCACTTGGCTTCGACAACGTCGAGCTTGACCTTGGCCACGCCTTTGCCGGTGATGCCCAGCGTCTCGGCGGCTGACGCGGACACGTCGACCACGCGGCCCGGAACGAACGGGCCACGGTCGTTGACGCGAACCGTGACCGAGCGTCCCGTGGCGACGTCGGTGACGCGCAGCCGCGTGCCGAACGGCAGGGTCCGGTGGGCGGCGGTCAATTCATGCTTGTTGAATTTTTCGCCGCTCGCTGTGTGCGGATCGTAGCTGTAGAAGCTCGCAAGCCCGTACGGCGGTCTGTTTCTCGCTCACCGCCGGGGCGCGATGCCGGGCGACTGTCTTGCGCGCAGGCTCCAGCGCCGCCTGGCGACTGGGGCTGGTGACCATCGCAGGCTGTTGCGCGCAGGCTGCGAGCAACCCGGTGGTGACCGCCACGGCGAGGAGGCGCAGCGTTCCGCGCATCGGGAACCTCGGCCCGCCATGGCCGCGGATGCCGCCGCGTGAAGACGACCTGATGGACGACACGTTCGCACTCCCCCAACCGATATCCCGGCCGCTAATGGGAGTGGAAACCATGGCCCGATCACGGCCAAATTCGTGGTCACCGCGCGAATTGGTTTTCGTGTGGTTAATTTGTCACAGCGGCGGCCGACCGGAGCGATGCAGCCGCCGATTAATCAAGCCTTAACGACTGGGGAGCCACGATCGAGCGATCGCGTCGTTCCTGGAGAGAGATTGCGATGCTCACCAGCAGCAGGTATCTCATCAACGGCTGCCCGCGCTGCTGCATGTTCTGTGGCGCGCCGTTCCGCCCTCGCGACGGTTACATTGAATTTTGGCGCACCTCTGCCGGCCAGCACTTCTGCTCGGAATTTTGCGCCGACGACGCCGACGAGGCGCAGTTCCGCAAGCGTCGCGCCACCATACCCGCGTCCGCCGCACTCCTCACCGGCCCAGCCCACCTCTGAGGCAATCTGCCTCCGCGAGCCTGGCGAAAGCCGTGTTTCGCTACCCCCATCTCGCTCCGCTTTTGGTCCGATCTGTCGGATAGCTGGTTTACCCATAGTCACAGGCCTTTACAGCAGGTCTGCGTGGGTCGGCGCGGCTCGCCAATTGCGGACAAATTTAGGCCAAACCGAATCGGTAAAGCCGCCTCGGGAGGTTTTCCGGGCTTTGGGGGCGGCTCTTCGCAACGGCGCGAATAGCATCGTCGCCGTCGCTAGATCGTGAAATGATGCGCAATGCGTTCCGCCCGTCAATCAGCCGTTCGACTGCTACAGCTCATGCTGGTTGCTTCGATCGTGCTGCCGCTCATGCTGTTCTCCTTTGCGGGCTGGCAGAACTACCGCCATGAGCAGGCGGTCGCCGACGACCGCATCGAGCGCTCCCTCGACATCCTGCACGAGCACACGCTCAAGGTGTTTCAGACGGTCGAGCGCTCGATCGCCGAGGTCAACGAGATCGTCCGCGGCATGCCGGACGAGGAGATCCGCGAAGAGCAGCCGCGCCTGCACGAACGGTTAAAGCGGATCGTCGACGCACTGCCACAACTGCGCGCGATCTTTCTCATCGACCGGGAGGGGCGGCCGCTCCTCTCCAGTCAATTCGTACAGGTCCCGAGCGACTTGCGCTCGCGCGAGCGGACTTTCTTCAACGTGCACATGGCCAGCGATGTCGGCACCTATGTGAGCGAAATCGTGGAGCCCCGGCTGCAGGCCTTCGGCACGCCGTTTTTCGTTCTGTCCCGGCGCCGTCCGTCCCTGGATGAACGTTTCAATGGCGTGGTCGCAGTCGCCGTGGTGCCACAATATTTCGAGGAGTTCTACGCGCTGATCGGGCGCAGCCCCGGCAGCTTTGACGCGCTG
>VAZQ01000010.1 GCA_005883115.1 Alphaproteobacteria bacterium
TTCCGGCGCCGGCAAATCGACCATCTCACGCCTGCTGTTTCGCTTCTACGAGCTCAGCGGTGGGCGCATTTCCATCGATGGTCAGGATATTCGCGATGTCACGCAGCACTCGTTGCGAGCGGCAATCGGGATCGTGCCGCAGGACACAGTCCTGTTTAATGATACGGTCCGCTATAACATCCGCTACGGCCGCTGGGAAGCGAGCGATGCGGAAGTCGAGGAGGCGGCGCGGCTCGCCCAGATCGACGACTTCATTCGATTGTCGCCGAAGGGATACGAGACCGAGGTGGGCGAGCGCGGCTTGAAGCTTTCCGGCGGCGAGAAGCAGCGTGTCGCCATTGCCCGCACGATTCTCAAGGCGCCGCCCATCCTGGTGCTTGACGAGGCCACTTCCGCGCTCGACAGCCATACCGAGAAGGAAATCCAGGACGCGCTCGAGCGGGTCTCACAGAATCGCACCACCCTCGTCATCGCGCATCGCCTCTCCACCATTGTCGGAGCCGACGAGATCCTCGTGCTCGATGAAGGAACCATCGTCGAGCGCGGCAGCCATCACCAACTCCTGGCACAGGGCGGCCTCTATGCCAGCATGTGGAATCGGCAGCGTGAGGCTGCGGCTGCGCGTGAGAAGCTCGCCCTGGTCGACGACGAGGTCGTCGCGCCCAACCGCAATCCGCCGGCGCTGGAGGAGCCTGAGCTCACTGTCGACAAAGAGCTCTCCGGCCCGCCGATCGAGCGCGCCGACGCGGCGGAATGAGCATGTCGGTTCTCGCCTCGATCCGCTCCCAGCTGGCGCCGGTCCATCGCGAAGGCTTGCGCTTCGTCGGTGCTTTCGCGCTGATGAGCCTGCTGTTGTTCTGGCTATGGGCGCCGCTCGGCTGGTTGGGATCGGTGGCGACGCTCTGGTGCGCGTATTTCTTCCGCGACCCCGCGCGGGTGACGCCGCTGCGCGACGGGCTCATGGTTGCTCCCGCCGACGGGCGTGTGAGTCGCGTCGCGGACGCAGTCCCGCCCAGCGAGCTCGAATTGGGCGAGCGGCCGCTGCCACGGGTGTCGATCTTCATGAGCGTGTTCGATTGCCACGTGAACCGCAGCCCGATCGACGGGGTGATCGAGCGCGTGATCTATCATCCCGGTGCCTTCGTAAGCGCCGATCTCGACAAGGCGAGCGAGAGCAACGAACGCAACTGCCTGCGTATCATCAGCAACGGGCGCCGCGTCGGCGTGGTACAGATCGCCGGGCTGGTCGCGCGGCGGATTGTCTGTTTCGTGCGCGAGGGTGCGGCGGTCGCCGCCGGTGAGCGCATCGGCATGATCCGGTTCGGCTCACGGGTGGATGTCTACCTGCCCGCGGGCGCGCGGCCGCTCGTCGCCGAGGGTCAGACCGCAATTGCCGGCGAAACAGTCATCGCCGACCTCGCCGAGGGCGAGCCGCAGCGCCGCTTCCGGGTGGGTTAACCTATTAAGGGACAACGCTTAATCGATATCCTGCCCTGGCGGTGTAGCAAATCATCCATTATCTTCGGCGAATGCCGTTTTCCCCCTTCGATCCCCGTCCCCTCGAGGACAAGCGTCCGCGTTTTCGCCTCATCCCGGTGCGCATGCTGCTGCCGAACCTGATCACACTGCTTGCGCTCTGCGCCGGGCTCACGGCCATTCGTCTGGCGGTCGAGGACAAGCTCGAGTGGGCGGTCGCGGCAATCGTGTTCGCCGCGCTGCTCGACGGGATCGACGGCCGCATTGCGCGCCTGCTCAAGGGCACCTCGCGTTTCGGCGCCGAGCTCGACAGCCTTGCCGATTTTGTCAATTTCGGCGTGGCGCCAGCATTGATCTTGTATTTCTGGGGACTGCATCAACTCGGCAATCTGGGCTGGATCGCCGCCATGGTCTTCGCGCTCTCGACGGGGCTACGCCTCGCGCGCTTCAATGTCATGGTCGATGATCCCAACAAGCCCGCTTGGGCGGCAAAGTTCTTCACGGGCATTCCGGCGCCGGCCGGGGCGATTACCGTGCTACTTCCGATCTACATCTATTTCTTAGGCGTTCCGCGGCTCCCGGGCACGGCGCTTCTGACCTTCCTCTACACATTCGCGATTGCCGTGCTGATGGTCTCTCGGCTGCCGGTCTTCTCCGGCAAGCGGGTGGGCAAGCGCATCTCTCCCGAGATGGTGCTGCCCGTCTTCGTCACGGTGGTGTTGTTTTTTGCGCTGCTGATTTCTTATCCCTGGGTCGTGCTCACCATTGGCACGGTCTGCTATCTCGCGAGCTTGCCGGTCGGCTACCTGTCCTACCGCCGCCACGAGCGCAAGGACGCGGCAGCCGCGAGCGCCGCGACCTCGAGTGCCCCCGCCGGCGCTCAGGCACACGCGTCCAGCGAGGCACCGTCCCTGCCGCGTGGCCAGAGCGAGCAGCCCGCCGACGCCAGCCGGCCGGCACGGCTCAACTGAATCAGCGCGGCTGTCTCTGGCTCCACCGAAGCGAGCTCCGAGGCGCGCTGCTGCCGCCTCGGTCAGCGGTCCGGCAGTGGATGTCCTGGCATAAGGTCGTAAGGATGCTTCCAGCCCGGCAATGCCTTGATGCGGTCAAGCCACACCGCGATGTTCTTGTGTTGGGTGGCGATGTCAAAGCCGAACTCCTCCGCCGGATAGTAGAGGTAGCCGACCAGTGACAGATCGGCGATGGTCGGGCGTGCGCCAAGCACGAACGGTCGGCTCGAGAGGCGCTTGTCGAGGATGGCGATGTTGGTGTCGATTCGGCCTTTGAGGAAAGCGAGCACGGCCGGATCCGCAGGCGGCTTGGCGAAACAGCGCAAGAACCGATACGGACCAAGAAAGCCGTTGACCTTCTGATTGTCGAAAATGATCCAGCGCAGTGCCTCGAGATTTTCGTCCTCACCCTCGGGGCGGAATTGTCCGGACCGGTCGGCAAGATAGGTCAGGATCACGCCGGACTGGCTGAGCTTCTTGCCTTGATGTGCCAGCACCGGCACCTCGCCCATCTCGTTTACGTTGGCGCGATATTGCGGCGAGCGCGGTTCGCCCTTGCCGAAGAAATCGACCCAGATCGGCTCCCAGTCGGCGCCGATGAGGTTGAGCATCAGCGCGGCACGATAAGCGTTGCCGGATTGAGCGAAGCAATAGAGCTGGTACTCGGCCATGACCGCTTACGTGCGCTCACTTCATCGTCGGAATGACGAATTCGGCGCCTTCCTTGAGGCCGGATGGCCAGCGCGAGGTCACTGTCTTTGTCTTAGTGTAAAAGCGCACCGCGTCGGGCCCGTGCTGGTTCAAGTCGCCGAACCCCGAGCGCTTCCAGCCGCCGAACGTGTGATACGCGAGCGGCACCGGAATCGCGAAGTTCACGCCCACCATGCCGACGTTCACTCGGGTGGCGAAATCGCGGGCAGTATCGCCATCGCGGGTGAAGATGGCGACGCCGTTGCCGTACTCGTGCTCTGAGGGAAGCCGCAGCGCCTCCTCGTAGTTCTTGGCGCGCACCACCGAGAGCACCGGGCCGAAGATTTCTTCCTTGTAGATGCGCATGGCGGGCGTCACCTCGTCGAACAAACAGCCGCCCATGAAGAAGCCGCCCTCGTAACCTTGCAATTTGAAACCGCGGCCATCGACCTTGAGCTTGGCGCCTTCCTTGACGCCCACATCAATGTAGCTTTTCACCTTGTCGAGATGCGCCTTCGTGACCATCGGCCCGTAGTCGGCCTGCGGGTCGCTCGATGGCGCGATTTTCAAGCTCTCGACGCGCGGGATGAGTTTTTCGACCAGAACGTCCGCCGTTTTCTTTCCGACCGGTACCGCCACGGAGACTGCCATGCAGCGTTCGCCGGCGGAGCCGTAGCCGGCCCCGACCAGCGCGTCGACCGCTTGGTCCATGTCGGCATCCGGCATCACCACCATGTGATTCTTGGCGCCGCCGAAGCACTGCACGCGTTTGCCGTGCGCACACCCCGTGCTGTAGATGTATTCCGCAATGGCGGACGAGCCGACGAAACCGATGGCACGCACGCGCGGATCCGTGAGCAGCGTGTCGACCGCTTCCTTGTCGCCGTTGACCACGTTGAGCACACCCGCGGGCAGACCGGCGTCGACGAGCAGTTCGGCAAGCCGCATCGGCACCGACGGATCGCGCTCCGACGGCTTGAGAATGAAGGCGTTGCCGCAAGCGAGCGCGGGCGCAAACTTCCACATCGGGATCATGGCCGGGAAGTTGAATGGCGTGATGCCGGCGACGACCCCAAGCGGCTGGCGCAGCGAGAACAAGTCGATGCCGGGCCCGGCGCTGTCGCTGAACTCGCCTTTCAAGAGGTGCGGGATGCCGCAGGCGAACTCGACCACTTCGAGTCCGCGCTGAATGTCGCCCTTGGAGTCGGGGATCGTCTTGCCGTGCTCCGAGGAGAGCAGCTTGGCAAGGTTGTCGAACTCCCGCTGCACTAGCTCGAGGAACTTGAACAGCACGCGCGCGCGGCGCTGCGGGTTGACGGTCGCCCAGGACGGCTGCGCTGCCTCGGCATTGGCGATGGCCAGCTCCACTTCCGACTTATTGGCGAAGCTGACCTTGGCTTGCACCTCGCCGGTATTGGGGTCGAACACGTCGCCGCTGCGGCCGGATGTGCCCGCCACACGCTTTCCGCCGATGAAATGACCGATTTCGCGCATCTGGGCCTCCCTCGCATACATGGCTTACGTTGCGGAGCCGTCGTCTTCGTCTGAGATAGCGCAGCTTGAACGGCGCGGGAAGCGGGCCAACAGCGGCCGGTATCCGGAACCAAATGTGCCCTCGCCTTGCGGTGGTTCGAACATTCCCAACTCGCGGGCGGGGAAATGCGAGACCGCCTGCGGTTTTTATGGAAACAATAACTAAGATTTATGGTTCTATAGGGCCATGCGAAGCCTCAATCTCGATCAGCTCAGGGCCTTCGTCGAGGTCATCGAGCGCGGCAGTTTCACCGCGGCGGCAAAAGAGCTCAATCTGACGCAGCCTGCGGTAACGCATCAGGTGCAGGAGCTCGAGCGCCGTTTCAACGTGGATTTGGTGGAGCGCTTCGGCAAGCGCGCCTACCTGACGCAAGCCGGCGAGAAGTTGCTCGCCCACGCGCGGCAGCTTCTGGAGGACGATGACCGCGCGCAGATGGAGATGCGCCGGTTCGACGGCGGATGGCTTGGGCGAGTCCGCATCGGCACGAGCGCGACCGTGCTCATGTATGCCCTGCCGCCGATCCTGCGGCGGCTCAAGACCGATCATCCGCAACTCGAGATCAATCTCAAAGCAGGTCTGACCGCGACAACCTTGGAAATGCTCAAGACAAACGCGCTCGACGTCGGGCTGTGCGCTCTCCCGATCGAGGATCCGGTGTTCGAGACGACGTCCCTGTTCGAGGATCAGCTGGTCGCAATTTTACCCGCCAAGATGACAAAGGTGCCGAAGAAGGTGACGCCGGCATTTCTTTCCCGCTGCCCATTAATCCTGATCAACGAGGGGTCGGCGCTTCGTCGAACGGTGGGGGAGTGGCTGCAACAGGCGGGACCCCCGCCCAAACCGCTGATGGAGTTCGATCACGTCGAGGCGATAAAGAGCGTTGTGACCGTGGGGCTTGGCTGCTCCGTGGTTCCCAAGATGTGTCTGGGCCGAGGACACGTTGCAACGGCGGGTATGGTGATGCGGCCGCTCAGTCCGTCCGTCGGCCGGCAGGTCGGACTCGTTAGACTGCGGGGCAAGCGTAGCACCGACGGCATCGATTTGGTCTGGGCGGCCTTGTTGAAGCTGCAGCGCCGGCATTGATTGCCGCGCACGTGCGCTCCCAACATTTTAGCCAAGCATAGCAGCCGAGAAGATGAGATTAGCGCGCGCGCGCCATCGCGTCGGGCGCATTGTCGGCAAAGTGAGGTATCACTTCGGCTGCGAACAGCCGCATCGATCTCCGTGCCGCCCGAAAATCGAGGGCGCTAAAATTGATCTGCAAAGAGGCGTGCTCGAAATAGCCGATCGAGGCGGTGACCCGGGCGATAATGGCCTTGATCTCCTCGGGGGTGCCGACCCAGGCGCCGCCTGACTCGATCTGGCCGTCTAGCGTGAACGAGCGCAGTCGGCGCATCGATTTGTCATAGTCGCGGTAATCCTTGGAGGTCGTGCCTCTTGTCCAGTCGCCGACGGCTTCGTTGAGCGCGCGGAAATACTCCTCGAATGGCTGGCGCGCGATTTCCCGCGCAAGCCGTGCATCTTCGTGGCAGAACATGTGGAAGGCCACCATCACTTCGCCGTTGCCGGGATGGCCGGCCTCGCGCCAAGCCTTACGGTAGAGCTCGATGAGCGGTCCAATCGGCCCGATCGGGATCGCCATCAGCGAATGTCCCTTGCTACCGGCGAACTCGAACGATTCCGGCGTCTGCGTCGCCGCGATGTAGAATTTAGGACGCGGGCGCTGGGTGGGTCGCGGCAAGGAAGTCACGTCCTCGAAGGAATGGAAGCGGCCGCGGTGCGTGGCATTTTCCTGGGTCAGCAGCAGTTCGATCTGCTCCAAACCCTCGCGGAAGCGCGCCTGCGATTCGTCGACCGAGATGCCGAAGCGCCGGAATTCGTGTGGCAGAAACGCGCGGGCAAGTCCCACATCAAGCCGCCCGCCCGAAATGCCGTCCAACATTGCAATTTCGCCCGCGAGTTTGAACGGATGATTGAAGACCGGCAGCACCGCGCCAGTGACGAGGCGCATCGTCTTCGTGCGCTGTGACGCAGCGGCGAGAAACACGATTGGATTTGGGCTATAGCCGCCATAGCGGGTGAAGTAGTGCTCGACTGTGCGCACGTGCTGGAAGCCCAATTCTTCCGCTTCCTCGGCGATCGCAAGAGACTGCGCGTAATACTCGGCGGCGCTTTTGTCAGTGTGATCGACGGCAGGAAAAAACTGCACGCCGAACTGCATGGATGCCGCCCTTTGTTTCGCGCACGTGATTTTTTTGGCCGCTAATAGGCACGCCGCGCACTATAGGGCGGCACCGAAACCAGTCAATCGAACCGACTGTCAGTTATCCGTTTGCGCCGCGCGCCGTCGATTGACAGCATCCGGACGTGCTCTAAACTTTGCTCAGTCGTTGCCGGCATGAGAAAGGATAGCCCACAATGTCCTCTGCCCGGCCCGATATCAGCGAAATCCGCCAGGCATGGAAGGACGCGAATCTCGCGCCGCTGTGGGAGAACGCGAGGGCGCATCGCCCGGCGCCAGCACCGGAACCCGCTCATCTTTGGTCGTGGCAAAAGATCCGGCCGCTGCTCTCCGCCGCA
>VAZQ01000670.1:0-550 GCA_005883115.1 Alphaproteobacteria bacterium
GATCGAGCTTTTCCTTCTTCACATAGTTGGAATCGACTTCGAGCAGGAGGTAGGAGCCGCCCTGCAAATCGAGGCCGAGCACGATGTGCCGCTGCGCCCAGAGCGGCCAGGTCTTCACTCTCTCTTGGGGAAAGAAGTTCGGAACCGCGCACAGGCAGACCACAAGCGCGGTCAGAATGATCGCCAGCGCCTTCCACCGCGTGAAATACAACATGGAGTAGACCCGTCAGATCCAGGAAAATGCGCCGCAGGACGCGGCGCGGAAAACTCAGCTCGCAGACGTCTCGTCCTTGGCCTCACTCTTCTCCTTGGCCGGCTCGCCCTTGGCGCGGACGCCCGAAATCATCTGCCGCATCTGCCGCACGCGGACGCCGTCCGAAATCTCGAACTCGATCTGGTCGTCGTCGACCACCTTGGTGACCTTGCCGACCAGGCCGCCCGAGGTGACCACCGTGTCGCCGCGGCGGATGTTTTTGACGAGTTCGGCGTGATCCTTCACCTTCTTCTGCTGCGGGCGCAGAATCAGGAAATACATGATGACGAAGATCAG
>VAZQ01000670.1:556-1080 GCA_005883115.1 Alphaproteobacteria bacterium
AAGATCAGCGCGAACGGCAGCAGCGACATCAACATGCTGTTGGCATCGCCACCGGCTGCAGCCTGGGCGTACGCAGGGGTAATCAGCATTCGAACAATCCTCGTAAGACGGAAAGAACCGGCCATGCCCTGGGCATAGCGGCTGGGCATGTTGCCGGTCCGGGCAAATTCGCGCGGACTATAGCGGCGGCGGGCCCAATTGCAACGTGGCGCTCCCCCTCATTTAGGCCGCTTGCGACAGCTTCCAAGGCCCGTTATGGCTGCGCGGTCAGGAACTCCGAAAATGTCGAAAAAACCCAAGAAAAAAGCGACTCAAAAAGCGGCTCAGGCAGCGGCTCGCGCTACCCCCAGGGCGGCCTCGCGAGCCGTTGCAAAAACCGCGACAAAACGTCCGGCAAACAGCCTTAACGGTGCCGCCGCCGAGCGGATCGCAATTGCGCTGGAAGCCATCGCCACCCACCTTTCGGCGGCCCCAATGACCGGGGCGGTTGAGCCGTTCGGCTCCGCCGACGCCTTTGTCTGGCA
>VAZQ01000670.1:1145-1640 GCA_005883115.1 Alphaproteobacteria bacterium
TGATCGAAAATACCGAGCGCTTCGCCGACGGCCTGCCCGCCAACAACGCGCTGCTGTGGGGCGCGCGCGGCATGGGCAAGTCGTCGCTGGTGAAGGCAACTCACGCCAATATCAACATCGACCGCAAACCGGCTGACCGGCTGAAGCTGATCGAGATCCACCGCGAGGACATCGAGAGCCTGCCCGGCCTGATGGATCTGTTACGCAGCTCCGATTTCCGCTTCATCGTGTTCTGCGACGACCTCTCCTTCGACGGCAACGACGCCTCCTACAAATCGCTGAAGGCGGTGCTGGAAGGCGGCATCGAGGGACGTCCCGACAACGTCATCCTCTACGCCACCTCGAACCGGCGGCACCTTTTGGCGCGCGAGATGATCGAGAACGAACGCTCGACCGCGATCAACCCGGGCGAAGCGGTCGAGGAGAAGGTGTCGCTGTCGGACCGATTTGGTCTCTGGCTCGGCTTTCACCGCTGCAGCCAGGACGAATATCTGG
>VAZQ01000670.1:1706-3681 GCA_005883115.1 Alphaproteobacteria bacterium
CTGGAATGGTCGACCACCCGCGGCTCGCGTTCGGGCCGCGTCGCCTGGCAGTTCACGCAGGAACTGGCGGGACGGCTGGGTGTGAGGCTTTCGGGGAAGTAGGCGCTGCGAGCCCGTAGATGGGGTAACGGGCCGGCCGAAGCAGCCGCTCGCTCGCTACGGCGCGATTTGAAAGCGCGCTCGCGAGCGGCTTCCGCTAAAGGCGGTCGTCCCTCAAACTGATGGTGTTCAACCGGAGTCGGGCGAGCCCGCTCCAAGCATCATAGAGGGACGACCATGAACCATTATGCCGGAATTGACGTGTCCTTGGAAAGCTCGACGATTTGCGTTGTCGACGGCGCGGGCAAGATTTTGCGGGAGGCGAAGGTTGCAAGCGAACCGGAGGCGCTGATCGCCTGGTTCCGCTTGCTTGGCATTCCGCTCGATCGGATCGGGCTGGAGGCCGGTCCGTTGTCGCAATGGCTGTACGCGGCGCTGCGCGAGGCGAAGTTTGCGGTCGAGCTTTTGGAGACGCGGCACGTCCGCGACGCCTTCAAGTCGATGCCGGTGAAGTCGGATCGCAACGATGCCCGCGGGATTGCCCAACTGATGCGGCTTGGCTGGTTCCGGCCGGTGCACTGCAAGTCGATCGAAGCGCAGGAGACGCGGGCGGTGTTGACGGCGCGCAAGCTGCTGCAGTCGAAGCTGCGCGATATCGAGAACAGCCTGCGTGGCGTGCTCCGGGGCTTTGGACTGAAGGTCGGCGAGACCACCGAGCGTACCTTTGCGGGACGGATCAAGGAGCTGGTCGCCGGCCATCCCGGGCTTGAGATCGTTGCACAGGCCCTGCTCGAAGCGCATGCGGTGCTGCAGCGCGAGTTCGGCGGCCTGGACAAGCGGACGCAGAAGCTGGCCAGATTGCATCCACAGGCCAAGCTTCTGATGACGACCCCGGCCGTTGGTCCGATCGTGGCGCTGACCTATGCCTCGGCAATCGACGATCCGGCCCGGTTCCGATCATCGAAAGCGACCGGTGCGCATTTTGGCCTCACTCCGAAGAAGTACCAGTCGGGACAAACCGATTACACTGGCCGCATCAGCAAGATCGGCGACGCTTCCGTGCGTGAGGCGCTTTATCAGGCGGCTCACGTCATGCTGACCAAACCGGTCAAAAACTGCTCGGCGCTGAAGGGCTGGGCCATGCGGATCGCCCGGCGTGCGGGCATGCGCAAGGCCAAGGTGGCGTTGGCGCGCAAGCTCGCCGTTATCCTGCATCGCATGCTCGCTGATGCAACACCGTTCAACCCCACGGCCAAGGCCGCGGCAACCTAAGCAAGGAGTATCAATCGGTTCTGGGCGGGCCACGACACCAGGCTCTCCCCGAGCGAAGTCCCCTCGCCGGGACGATGGATCCGGTCAGGCCGCCATCCGGGAAGTCGGCTCACAACCACGCTTCCGTAGATTGGCCGGCCGGCTCCTCATGCACCCCCTAAGGTGACGGCCACCGCGCCGATCCCGTACAGAAGCAAGTGCCCGGCAAGTGGACAACGCAAAAAGGGATTGACTAACCAAGGCCCGTTACAGAAGCCCGGATGGAGCGAAGCGCAATCCGGGGTCAGTGTCGCGGGTAGCACTACCGCCCCCGGATTTCGCTTCGCTGCATCCGGGCTACATTTCGCGGCAAATCCTACGCCCCAAAGCTCTTCGGCGATCCCGCGACCGGCGTGCTGCCGCCGCTGGCGACCTTCATCACCGCAAGCCCGCGCTCATTGCTGCCGTCGGAGCGGAATCGGAACAGGCCGTCGATGCCGGCAAAGCCCGATGGGTTGGTCAGCGTTTCCGGCGCAAAACGTTGGGCGCCCTGCTTCGACAGCGCGGCGACGAGTGCGACCGCGTCATAGGCGAGCGTTGCGGTGCGCACGGGGTCGGCGCCGTATTTGGCGCGGTAGCGACCCGAGAAGGCGCGGAAACCCGACGGATCCGGCGCGGCATAGAG
>VAZQ01000011.1 GCA_005883115.1 Alphaproteobacteria bacterium
GGGCGCGAGCTGGGATTTCCTACGGCCAATCTGCACCTCGATCCGGGCTGCGGCCTCAAGCACGGCATCTACGCGGTGCGGGTGGGCGTGGGCGAGCGCAGTTATGACGGGGTAGCCAGCTTCGGGCGGCGCCCGACGTTCGACCAGGGCACGGTGCTGCTCGAACCTTTCCTGTTCGATTTTTCCGACGACCTTTACGGCGAGGAGATCGACGTCGCCTTCATCGATTGGATCAGGCAGGAGCTCAAATTCGACCGCGTCGAAGATCTCGTACGCCGCATGAACGAGGATGCGAAGCTCACGCGCGTGGCGCTCGCAGCGATGCCGGACGCCTTCCCTCGTCTCGGACCGGCGTGCCGTCGTCATCCCCCGAGGCCTGCGCGCGGCCGGACCACTCCTTGCTCACGCCGGCCGCGAGCACAGCGAGCGCGACGAGTGAGGCGAGCCGGCGCCAGCCGATCGCCTGTCCAATCTGCATCGCGACCGCCAGCAGCTTGGGGTCGAACAAACTGCTTTGGCGGGTGGCGAGCTCGATCCGCGCGCGCTCCATGTTGCGCCGACGGATCATGACGGCGGCGAGCAGCGCGATCAGCGCGATCAGCGCGAATCCGCAACCGATCACCACGCCGGCGATCAAGCCGTCATAAAGTTCTGCGAGCCAGACGAAGAGCGCGACCAGGAGAAAGATCGCCGCACCGGCGGCGGCAACTCCCGCGATGATGGCGCAGGTCAGGACGGCGGCGCTGAGCCCGGTTCGAACTTGGGCCTTGAGCGCGAAGTACCGCAGCCAACCGCGCATACCTGCCACTCATCGACACCGCAAGCGGCGAGGCATGGCAGTCGAACTACCTGCGCCACATCGCGCCGAACAGGAATCCGATTCCGAGCGCAACGGCGAGCGTCGTGTAGGGCCGGGTCTTGAGCGATTCGTCGATCGCACCAATCATCCTGTCGCCGGCCTCTTGTACGGCGTCGACGGCTTCTTGGCCCTTGGCGCTGACGTCGGAAACGACGTCCTCGACGTTTGACTTCGCGCGCGCCCAGGCCGCGGTGCCCTTGGCCGCAAAGATGTCGGTGATCTGCGAAGCGAGCCGCGTCACATCATCGCGCAACGCTTGCAGATCCGCCTGGATATCCTCGCTCGCAGCGGAGGCGGCTCTGCCGCTCTCGCGTGCCGCATCCTTGGCGTCTCGCGCCGTCTCCCGAACCGTGTCTCTGATCGTGCTGGAAGGGCTCGACATTTACGTCCTCCACTCTGACCTGAGAAATATTCGCCGTGCCGCCAACGGGGCGCAAGGGAAAAAGTTCCGCCTGGGCGCGAGCTTGTCAGTCCGGCAGCTTACTCTCGTCCGGGGGAAAAAGATGCGTCATCGTGACCAGGATCACGATGGTCAAGGGCACAGCGAGGAACGCCCCCATCGGACCCCACAGCCACGCCCAAAACGCCAGTGCCAGCAGGACCGCGAGCGGATTGAGCGTGAGCCGATGCCCCAAAACGGTTGGAGTGATGAACTGGCCTTCTATCGTCGCCGCGCCGACGAATGCCGCCGGCGGCACGAGCGCATAGCCAAGCGAGGGAAAACTTACGAGCCCAACGCCGAGCAGGATCAGCGTCGTGCAGGCCGCGCCGATATAGGGAATGTAATTGAGCGTCATGGCTATGAGTCCCAAGATGATCGGGTTTGGCAAGCCGAACAGCCACGCCCCGAGCCCGACCACCACGCCCAAGCAAAAGTTGATGATCGTCACGGTCGCGACGTAAGTCGCAAGATGCTCCTCGATGTCGTTAGCGATGCGGATGAAGCGGAGCTTGCCCTCGCGGGTGGTGAAGAACGACGCCATGTACCTGCGGAAATCGATCTGCGTGGCAAGAAAGAAGATGAGCGTCACGAAGAACAGCGTCACCTGCATCAGCGCCGGCGTGTGACGATGGATAGTTGAGATGGCTCAACCGCGACTGCGTTGCCCGACGGCAGCACGACGTCCTGCAGCTCGCGCAACGCCGACAACGGACGGTCGAGCACGTAGAGCTTCTGCTTGATCGTGGCGCCGAACTCAGGCGCCCTGGTGATCCACTCGCTGACCGGCCTCGAGAGCAAGGTCACGGCGGTCCCCCCAAGGCCGAGAAGAAGCGCTCCGAGCACGATGGCGGTCGCCCACGGCGACACGCGATGGCGCGCCACCGCTTTGACGATGGGCGCAAGCGTCGTGCCGATCACCAGCGCCGCCACCACCGGCAGCAAGACCGGACGGCAGAAGTAAAGGGACATCCCGAGCAACAGAACGAAGATGCCGACGGTTGCCACGCGCGCGGCCACCGTCCAGATGTCCTCGATTGATTCGGGCGGTTCTGGATCTTTGACGCCGAGTGCGTCGCCCTTCTCACGACGCGCGCGCAAAAACTCCACTTTCGCCTCCACGACGTCTGCAAAGCTCAACGCGAGATTGCGAGCCGAGTTCCCGCCGCGTCGCATTAGCACGTCGGGAAGCGCCGCGGCGCCTTGCGCCGCAAGCGCGGCCTTTTCCGCTCGCAGGCGATTTGCTAGGACGGCGCCACGATGGCATGCGTTTTATGTGTTGCTTTGCCCGGCTCGACCACGCGGCGAATTATGGGCCTGCCCTGCACTTGACCATTGCGCTGGCGGGTCTTGCGCTGGCGAGTCCTTAGTTGCCACCCAATTCCGGCTAGACTGCCCATACGATCATGACCGACGCCGCCCGCGATTACAGCGACACTCTATTTCTGCCCAAGACCGATTTTCCCATGCGCGCGGGGCTGCCGCAGAAGGAGCCCGAGATACTCGCGCGCTGGCAGAAGCTCGGCCTTTATCAGCGCTTGCGCGCAGCCGCGCGCGACCGGCCGAAGTTCATCCTCCATGACGGGCCGCCCTATGCCAACGGCAACATCCACATCGGCCATGCCCTCAATAAGATCCTCAAGGACGTGGTGACGCGAAGCCAGCAGATGCTCGGCTTCGATTCGAATTACGTGCCGGGCTGGGACTGCCACGGCTTGCCGATCGAGTGGAAAATCGAAGAGGAAAATTACCGCTCCAAAAACAAGGAGAAGCCGAACCTCTCGCACCCACACGCGATGATCGAGTTCCGCAAGGAGTGCCGCGCCTACGCTCAGCACTGGCTCGAGGTGCAGCGCGAGGAATTCGAGCGGCTCGGCGTCGAGGGTGATTGGGATCACCCTTACACCACCATGGACTTCGCTGCCGAGGCGCAGATCGCGCGCGAGCTGATGAAGTTCGCGCAGAACGGCACGCTCTATCGCGGCTCGAAACCGGTGATGTGGTCGGTGGTCGAGAAGACCGCGCTGGCCGAGGCCGAGATCGAGTACGAGGACTATGTCTCGGACCAGGTCTGGGTGAAGTTTCCGGTGCGCAGTTGTCTCGCCGACGAAAGCCAAGCGAGCAATGTCCTCACGACGGCGTCGATCCTGATCTGGACGACCACGCCATGGACGATTCCGGGAAACCGGGCGATCAGTTTTTCGCCGAAGATCGCATACAGCCTCTATGAAGTCGTCGAGGCGCCGGCGGGAAATTGGGCGAAACCGGGTGATTGCTTCCTGCTGGCCGACAAGCTTGCCGTGGACGTCTTCCAACACGCGCGCGTAACGAAATTCAATAGATTGGAATCAGTTGCTTCCGGGAAGCTGGCGATGCTCCATTGTCGACATCCGCTTAAAGGCTTTGCCTCTGACTACGCCTTTGACGTCCCGCTGCTTGCCGGCGATCACGTCAGCGATGATGCCGGCACCGGCTTCGTTCACACCGCGCCGGGACACGGCCGCGAGGACTTCGATATTTGGACCGCCAACAGCAATATTCTGGCGGAACGCGGCATCAATCCGGTTATTCCTTATACCGTCGACGAGAACGGCGCGTTCACCGATCATGCGCCGGGCTTTGCCGGCAAGCGCGTGATCACCGACGCGGGCGAAAAGGGCGACGCCAACGACGCCGTCATCAAGGCCCTGATCGATGCCGGCATGCTGATCGCGCGCGGGAAACTTAAACACCAATACCCGCATTCCTGGCGCTCGAAGAAGCCGGTGATTTTTCGCAACACGCCGCAATGGTTCATCGCCATGGACAAGCCCATCGCGGCAGCGGGCGGCGCCGTGAACGCGGGCGACACGCTGCGCAATCGCGGGCTCGCCGCGATCCCGGTCACGCGCTGGGTGCCCGAGCAGGGCGAGAACCGCATTCGCGGCATGATCGAGAGTCGGCCGGACTGGGTCATCTCGCGCCAGCGCGCCTGGGGCGTTCCGATCACCGTCTTCGTGCGCGAGAAGGGCGACGGCACGGTCGAGGTTCTCAACGACGCGCGCGTCGACGCGCGCATCGCCGAAGCGTTGGAGCGCGAAGGCGCCGACGCCTGGTATCAGCCAGGCGCGCGCGAACGCTTCCTCGGCGAACTCGCCAATGAGGATTGGCAGAAGGTCGACGATATCCTCGACGTCTGGTTCGACTCCGGCTCAACGCACGCCTTCGTCTTGGAGGACCCGGCGCACTTTCCTTCGCTCGCAGGCATCACGCGCAAACGGGACGGCGGGCCCGACACCGTGATGTATCTGGAAGGCTCGGACCAGCACCGCGGCTGGTTCCAATCCTCGCTGCTCGAATCCTGCGGCACGCGCGGCCGCGCCCCCTTCGACGTGGTGCTCACGCATGGCTTTGTGCTCGACGAGGACGGGCGCAAGATGTCGAAATCGCTCGGCAACGTGACCGCGCCACAAGACGTCATCAGGCAATCCGGTGCCGATATCCTGCGGCTGTGGGTGTGCGCGTCCGACTATGCCGATGATCTGCGCATCGGGCCGGAAATCCTTAAGACCACGGTCGAAACCTACCGCAAGCTGCGCAACACCATCCGCTGGATGCTGGGCTCGCTCGCCCATTTGCGCGACGAGGATCATGTCGCGCTTGCGCAAATGCCGGAGCTCGAGCGGCTCATGCTGCACCGGCTCGTCGAGCTCGATCGCCTGGTGCGCCAGGCCTATGCCGATTTCGACTACAAGCGCATTTTCGCCGCGCTCAACGCCTTCATGACCAGCGAGCTCTCCGCGTTCTACTTCGACATCCGCAAGGACGCGCTTTATTGCGACCCGATCTCCTCGACCACGCGCAAGGCCTGCTTGACCGTGCTCGACCATCTCTTCCGCGCCACCGTCACGTGGCTTGCGCCCATGCTGCCGTTCACCGCCGAGGAAGCGTGGTTTGCAAAGCATCCCGCCGCGGAAGGCTCCGTGCACCTCGAGCGCTTTCCCGAGGTGCCGTCCGAATGGCGCGATGACGCACTGGCGGAGAGATGGCGGCGCGTACGCAACGTGCGGCGCGTCGTTACCGGCGCGCTCGAGATCGAGCGCGCGCATAAGCGCATCGGCTCTTCGCTCGAGGCGGCACCGGTCATCTTCGTTTCCGATGCCGAGTTGTTCGCCGCCGTCGTCGACGTCGATTTCGCCGAGGTCGCCATTACCTCGGCATACACGCTCGTGGAGGGCGAAGGCCCGCCCGAGGCGTTCCGGCTCGAGGACGTCAAGGACGTCGCCGTCGTGGTGCAGCTCGCGCAGGGAAAAAAATGCGCGCGGTCGTGGAAGATCCTGCCGAGCGTCGGCTCCGATCCCGCGTATCCCGACGTGTCCCCGCGCGACGCCCAGGCGTTGCGCGAATGGGAAGCGATGCGAAAAGCGGCGGAGTGAAAACGGTGACGGAACCCCTCGGCGTGCAGATGCAATCGCGCGGCTCTTTTGCTTGGGGGCCACTCACGCGATTCGCGCTCGCCGTCGCCGCGGCCACGGCGGTTGTCGATCAGGCGGCCAAGCTCTGGCTCCTGTTCGGCTTCGATCTCCCTGCGCGCGGCATCGTGCGGCTCACCCCGTTTCTCGATCTGGTGCTCACCTGGAACACCGGCATCAGCTACGGGCTGTTCCGGCAGCAGGGGCCGTTCGGGCAAGGGGCGCTGCTGGCGCTCAAGGCGGTCGCGGTGGTTTTGCTGTGGATTTGGCTGGCGCGCACCTCTTCGCGGCTCGCGGCGCTTAGCCTCGGGCTCATTATCGGGGGGGCGATCGGCAACGCCATCGACCGCCTTGCCTATGGGGCGGTCGCCGATTTCGTGCTCTTCCACGTCACCACGGCGACTTTCAGCTTCAATTGGTACGTTTTTAACCTCGCCGACGTCGCCATCGTCGCCGGGGTGATCGGGCTCCTGTTCGAAACCCTGATCGGCACCGGCGCCGCAAAAGCGCCCTGATCCTGGCCACAATGCCCCCTGGGGAGACGGCACATTTCGCCGTCATTTGAAGGGGATAGCTATGCGGGAGCGACATCCGGGGAGGCTGCGGCGCGTTGCTGCCGCCGCGGCCGTCACGCTGGCCATCGCAATCGCGTGGAGCGCGGGCTGCGCACGCGCGGCGGATGACGACGACGAGGACGTTCCGCTGGACACCAAGCTGCTTCGCCAGTTCATGAAAGATTTGGGGCTGCGCAGGGACGGCCAGGAAGGCATCGACTACCGCGAGCGCGCGCCGCTCGTCGTGCCGCCCACCCGCGACCTGCCACCGCCGCGCAGCGAAGACGAGGTTGCGGCCAAAACGCCGGCGTGGCCCAAGGACCCCGACGCCAGACGCCGCAAGGAGGCAACCGCAGCCGAGAGGGCACGGCTCAAGGGCAATTTCTCCGTGGAAGAGGACATGCGTGCGTTGCGGCCGGACGAACTCGACAAGCCGGGCCGCGCGGCCAAAGCGAGCAACGAGAAGGGCACCGTCGAGGAGGCCCAGCGTCCCATGATGCCCTCGGACCTCGGCACCAAAACCAAAAAGCTCTGGGGCTCGGTGCTTTCGACCTTCGGCTCATCGCAGCCGGAGGAGGCGCCGTTCACCGGCGAGCCGCCGCGCGAGGCGATGACTGCGCCGCCCGCCGGCTATCAGACGCCCTCGCCGAATTACCCGTACGGGGTCGGCATCCAGGACAAGCGCAAGGCCTCGACGCTCGAGGAGCGGCTCGAGGGCCGCCAGTAATTGCGGCTCTCGCCGCTATCGCGGCTCGGCCGGAATGACGGACTGAAAATATTGCAATGGCGGGAACTTTCCGCGACAAGACGCCCCATCCACATTTGAGCCCAGCCAGTTGAGGTTTGCGCTCGCGTTCCCTCGCCGGAACGTGCATCGTGGGGGCGACAATCCCACGAAAGCAAGCTCGTGCCCTATAGACTGATCCTGTCCATTGCCGCGCTGGCCGCCGCACTGCTCGCCGCTCCCGCGCAAGCCGGCATCGGTGCCCAAGTCACCAACTTCACGCTGGCGAACGGTCTCGAGGTCGTGGTGATTCCCGATCATCGCGCGCCGGTCGTCACGCATATGGTCTGGTACAAAGTCGGCTCGGCCGATGAGACGCCGGGCAAGTCGGGGCTTGCTCACTTCCTCGAACATCTCATGTTCAAGGGCACGGCCAAAAATCCCCTGGGACGCTTCTCGCAGGTCGTGGCCACCATCGGCGGGCAGGAGAACGCCTTCACCGCCGCTGACTACACCGGCTATTTCCAGCGCGTGCCGCGCGACGAGCTCAAGCAGATGATGGAGTTCGAGGCCGACCGCATGACCGGATTGGTGCTTACCGACGACGTGGTGCGACCCGAGCTCAACGTCGTTCTCGAAGAACACAACATGCGCGTCGGCAACAATCCCGCCGCGCGGCTCGGGGAGCAGATGGACGCCGCGCTCTATCTCAACCATCCCTACGGGCGCCCGGTGATTGGCTGGCGCCAGGAAATCGAACAGCTCGACCGCGAGGGCGCTCTAGAGTTCTACCGGCGTTTCTACACGCCCAACAACGCAATCCTCGTCATCGCCGGCGACGTGACGCCCGAGGAGGCCCGCACGCTTGCGCAAGAGACCTTCGGCCAGGTGCCCCGCGTTGCCGAGGTTAAGCCGCGGATTCGCCCGCAGGAGCCGGTGCAGGAGGCGGCCCGCACCGTCACGCTCGCCGATGCGCGCGTCACCCAGCCGAGTCTCAGCCGTTATTATCTCGTTCCCTCGAGCACGAGCGCGCGGCCGGGCGAGAGCGAAGCGCTCGATGTGCTCGCGCACATTCTCGGCCGCGGCGAGAACAGCCGTCTCTATCAGGTGCTGGTCATCGGCAAGGGGCTCGCGATCAACGCGGGCGCGAGTTACGACGGCATCGCCGTCGACCATACGCGCTTGAGCGTTTACGCCACGCCCAAACCCGAAGTGAGCCTGCCGCAGCTCGAACAGGCGATCGACGCCGTGCTCGCCGACGTCGTCGAGAACGGCGTCACCGCCGAGGAGCTCGAGCGCTCCAAGAACCGGATGATCGCCGACGCGATCTACGCCAACGACAATCAGCGGGCGCTGGCGCAGTGGTACGGCGCCGCGCTGGCGACCGGTGCGAGCGTCGAGCAGGTGCGCACCTGGCCCGACCGCATCCGGCCGGTCAGCGCACAGGCGGTGCAGGACGCCGCCCGCCGCTGGCTCGACAAGCGCCACTCGGTGACCGGCTATCTCGTCAAGGACACCCACGCCCAGGAGAAGCGCTCGTGAATGCCTGGATCCGCGGCGCGGCCACGCGCGGCCTGATCACGCTCTCGGCTTGCACCGCCATCGCGCTCGCCGCCCTCCCGGCGCGCGCGATGAATATCGAGCGCGTGGTCAGCCCGCTCGGCATCGAGGCGTGGTTGGTCAGCGACCGCACCCTGCCGCTGATCGCCGTCGACTTCGCCTTCCTCGGCAGCGCCGATCAAGATCCGCCGGACAAACCCGGCATCGCCCATATGGCAACGAGCCTGCTCGACGACGGCGCCGGCCCCTTCGATGCCAATGCCTTCCACGACCGGCTCGAACGCAAGGCGATCGAGCTCAGCTTCCGCGCCGGACGCGACTATCTGCGCGGCACCTTGCGCACGCTTGCCGAGAACCGCGACGAAGCGTTCGACGATCTGCGGCTTGCGCTGACCGAGCCGCGCTTCGACGCTGACGCGGTCGAGCGCATGCGCGCGCAGATCGTGTCGCGGCTGCGGCGCGAGATGGTCAGCCCCAACGACATGGCGAGCCGCGACTGGTGGGCAACGGCGTTCCCCGGCCATCCCTACGGCCAACCGGTGAGCGGCACGCTCGAATCCGTGCCGACGATCACCATCGACGACTTGAAATCCTACACCCGCCGCGCGCTCGCGCGCGACAACCTCAAGATCGCCGTCGTCGGCGACATCGATGCCGAGACCGCCGGCGCGCTCATCGATCGCACCTTCGGTGTGCTGCCGGCCAAGGCCGATCTCAAGCCGGTCGCCCCGGTCGTCCCGCAGGGCCTCGGCCGCCGCGTCGTGATCAACCTCGATGTGCCGCAGGCGGTGGTGTATTTCGGCGGCCCGGGAATTGCACGCAGCGATCCCGACTTCATGGCGGCGTATATCGTCAATCACATCCTCGGCGGCGGCGCCTTCTCTCGAGGTGCGGGAGAAGCGCGGGCTCGCTTACGGCATCTCCGACAGCCTCCTCTGGCTCGATCGCAGCGCGCTGCTGCTCGGCCATACCGCGACGCGGGCTGACGCTACCGCACAAACGATCGAGATCATCGAACGCGAGATCAACCGGCTCGCCGAGGACGGGCCGACGGAAGCCGAATTCGTCAAGGCCAAAACTTATCTCAAGGGCGCCTTTGCGCTCGGGCTCGACACGTCGAACCGAATCGCGAGCCAGCTCGTGCAGATGCAGCTCGACAATCTCGGCATCGACTATATGGAGCGCCGCGCCGGTCTCATCGATGCCGTCACGCTCGCGGACGCCAAGCGGGTGGCGAAACGGCTGCTCGGCGGCGGCCTCCTCATGACCGTGGTCGGCCGCCCGCATGGGGTCAGCTCGAGCGAGAGCGCCGGCGGAGGAGGCCATCTCGCCAAGCCCGGCCAAACGCCCGCCAGTCGGGGACCCGAACCGCGCTAGCGAATTTGCCTGCTGCGGGCCGCGCCCAGCGATGATCCGCATCACACCATCGATCAGCATCGGCGAGGACGAGGTCGAGGAGCACTTCATCCGCGCCTCCGGGCCCGGCGGGCAGAACGTCAACAAGCTTGCGAGCGCGGTGCAGTTGCGCTTCGACGTGCACCGCTCGCCCCGGCTTCCCGAGGACGTACGCGCGCGGCTCGAGCGGCTCGCCGGTCGGCGCCTCACCCGCGAGGGCGTGCTGGTGATCAATGCGCAACGCCATCGCACCCAGGAACGCAACCGGGCAGATGCGCGCGAGCGGCTGGTGGATTTGATCCGCCGTGCCGCAGTGGCGCCTGCGCCGCGGCGGCCGACCAAGCCGACCGCCGGAGCGCGCGAGCGCCGCCTCCAATCGAAGAAGCACCGCGCGACGATCAAAGGCTTGCGGCAGAGAAAGCCGCCCCTCGAGTAGCGCTTGGCTGTTCGTTTGTTTGCCCAAACGCCAAGGGCCACCTTTGCCCTCGTGCTGAGGAGCATCGCAGCGCGAAACTTACAACACGTGTCCACAGCCTGCGCGCAGCGATGCGTCTCGAAGCATGAGGGCGCAAGGCAATCGCTCGTCCTCATCCTTCGAGACGCGCGCACGTG
>VAZQ01000671.1 GCA_005883115.1 Alphaproteobacteria bacterium
GGATCGTGGTCGATGATGCGCCGTTCCTCGCAGTCGAGCTCTATGTCGAGCCCGACTCGGGCGGCCGCATCCTGCATTTTCGCACCAATGTGGACGACTGGGTCGCCTGTGGGCCCGGTCACGCGCTGCGCTTCGAGCCGGAGCCGGCAACCGCAGGGCTCAAGCCCTATCTCCACGTGCGGCGCAATCTGTGGGCCAAGGTGACGCGGGCGCTGTTCTACGATCTCGTCGAGCTCGGCGAGGAGCGCGACCTCGAGGGCGAACGCATGTTCGGCGTGGCGTCGGCCGGCGAGTTCTTCGCGATGGCACCCGCCGCCCAGATCAGGGATCTGCTGTAAATGGCGGGTACGGCCTCTAACGCTCGATCGCTGCTCGGCCAGGATTTTTTCGCGCGCGCGCGCGAGCGATTGACGCTCGAACTGCCGCCGGGCCTCGCCGACCCGAATATTACGCCGACTCACGGCGATCATGATGCCGATCCGGTGATGCAGGCGATTGCCGCGGTGCGGCCGATCCGCCCGGCCGCCGTGCTGGTGCCGATCGTCGACCGGCCCGAGCCGACGGTGCTGCTCACCCAGCGCACCACCGAGCTTTCGAGTCACGCCGGCCAGATCGCGTTTCCCGGCGGCAAGATCGATCCCGGTGACGCGAGCCCGCTGGCCGCGGCGCTGCGCGAAGCGAGCGAGGAGATCGGGCTCGACCGGCGGCTCGTGCATCCGATCGGCTATCTCGATCTCTACCTGACGACGCTCGGCTACCGCATCGTTCCGACCGTGGCTCGCGTCGACCCGGATTTCGAGCTGGCGCTCAATGCCGCGGAGGTGCACGACACCTTCGAAGTGCCGCTGGCGTTTCTGATGCAGCCGATCAACCATCAGCGCCACAGCCGGGAATGGAACGGCATGATCCGGCATTTCTATGCGATCCCGTTCGCCGACCGTTACATCTGGGGCGTGACCGCCGGAATCTTGCGCAATCTCCACGACCGGATTTACTGCGATGATTCGTAGCCCGGATGCAGCGCAGCGTAATCCGGGACCGCCGCTCCCGCATTTCGCTCCGCTCCATGCGGGCTACGCTCGCTAATCGAATATCTGTTTGCTTGGGAAGTGGAGGCCACGCCCGGAATTGAACCGGGGTACACGGTTTTGCAGACCGTTGCGTAACCACTCCGCCACGTGGCCTTGAGACCTGATAAGTAGCTATCTGCAGGAACTTGCGCAATCGCCGCGTCGCCGGCTGTGCAATCCATCTTCGCTTTGACTCCGGTCGATGTGTGTCCCGGGCGCAGCGCAGCACGTAGCTCTTGCGAAGTGGTGCGCTGCAGACCCGGGATCGTTAAGGGCTAGTTCTTGGCGGCCTCGGATCAGCGGTGCATCGCTAGCGCGCTGCACCGCGTCCGGGACACGCTGCGATTTTGCTGCGTTCACCATCGCCGCCTTGCCTTTCTGCACGGCTTGCCGCAAGGAGTGCTCCGCTCACACGCGGCTGGATTCCCGACAATGACCGATTTTGCCACGGCGCGCCGCATGATGGTGGACGGCCAAGTCCGCACCAGCGACGTGACGGATCTGCGCATCGTCGCCGCGATGCTGGAGCTTCCGCGCGAGCGTTTCGTGCCGCAAGGCAAGGCCGGTCTGGCCTACCTCGATCTCGACCTTCCGCTCACGCAGGCGAAGCCCGGCCAAGCGGCACGCTGCCTGCTCAAGCCAATGGTGCTGGCAAAAATGGTTCAGGCGGCGGCGGTCGCCGCGGACGACCACGTGCTCGATGTCGGCTGTGCGACCGGCTATTCGTCCGCGCTGCTGGCGCGCCTCGCAGGCTCCGTGATCGCGCTCGAGGAGGACGAGGGATTGGCTCGCCTCGCGCGCGAAAATCTCGCGGCCATCGGCGTGGGCAACGCCACAGTCGTGACCGGTCCGCTGACGCAAGGCTGGGAGGGACGTGCCCCTTACGATGTCATCTTCGTCCCCTTACGATGTCATCTTCGTCAATGGAGCAAGCGAGATCGTACCGCATGCGCTCGCCCGCCAGCTCAAGGAGGGCGGGCGGCTCGTGGCGGTGCTCGGCCGCGCCCCGGCCGCCCAAGCCATGGTCTACCGCTGCTTGGGCAGCGATATCAGCGGATGGCCGGTCTTCGATGCCGCCGCGCCCTTGCTTCCCGGGTTTTCGGCGCCCGCCGCCTTCGTCTTCTAACCGGCGTTTACGCGGATTTTCCACAAGGTGTGGCGCGAAAGCAGCAAAGGGCGTTCTTTTCGCCAAGTGGCGTTTCCGTTGGGGTGAAAGCGGGTTCCCAGCCCAATTATGGCTAACATTGGTCATTAGCGCTCAAGGGCCGCGACCGCGTTGGGCGGGACGGGGGGAGTCTGCGCATGGGGCCGGGGGCTCTGAGGGGGCGAGCGATTGCGCGCATTGCAGCGCTTGCCGCATGCGGCGCGCTTTCGCTCGCGTCACTTGCCGCTTCCCAGACCCTCAGTGAGCAGCCCGCCAACGGGCAGACACAGACCGGCAACGGACAGAACGGCAAAGGACAGAACGGCACTGGACAGAACGGAAATGGCTCGCGGCTGGTGGGGATGGGCGCGGGCTCCGGCACGATGGATCTTGCATTGGTGCAGGCCTACCAAAACAATCCCACGCTCAATTCGCAGCGCGCCGCAACGCGCGCGATTGACGAGAACGTTCCCACTGCGCTTGCCGGTTTTCGCCCGCGCGTGAGCGGCACCGCGAGCCTGACCGATCAATATTTGGATTCGCTGAGCAGGACCGGGAACGACCCGAGGACCGGCGGCGCCCTCTACACGCAGGCGAAGGGCCAGATCGCGGTGCAGTCCTACGGGATCACCGCCACTCAGACGCTGTTCAACGGCTTGCAGACGGCTGGCCGTACGCGTCAAGCCGAAGGCCAGGTATTCTCCGCGCGCGAGCAGTTGCGCACGGCCGAGCAGACCGTGCTGCTCAGCGCCGCCACCGCTTATATGAATTTGTTGCAGACCGCGGCGATCCTCGAGCT
>VAZQ01000012.1 GCA_005883115.1 Alphaproteobacteria bacterium
ACGGATGCGCTCGACAAGGCGCTCGACGACGAGCAGACGCGCAAACGGCTGTTGGAACTCGGCAGCGTGCTGCCGGGCAAGGCCGAGCGCGGTCAGCAGGCGCTCGCGAGCTTGGTCAAGAGCGAGATCGCGCGCTGGACGCCCATCATCAAGGCGGCCGGCCCAACGAACTGACGCTTCTCTTCACAAGTCGTTCTGCGCGTTTCCTCCGCGGGCGGGAGGGCGGTAGACTCGCTCCGACTCGGCTCCTCGCTGCCCGAGGATTGGAGCTATGCGCCAATATCACGACTTGATGGAGCGGATTCTCGCCGACGGGGCGGAAAAGCGTGATCGCACCGGCACCGGTACGCTATCCGTGTTCGGTCATCAGATGCGCTTCGATCTTGCGCGTGGCTTTCCCCTCACCACTACCAAAAAGCTGCACCTCAAATCGATCATCCACGAGCTGCTCTGGTTTCTCGCTGGCGACACCAATGTCAAATATCTCAACGAGCATGGCGTCACGATTTGGGACGAGTGGGCGGACGAGTCGGGTGAGCTCGGCCCCGTCTATGGCCGCCAATGGCGCTCGTGGCCGACGGCTGATGGCGGCGTCATCGACCAGATCGCAGGCGTCATCTCCGCCATTCGCCGCAATCCCGACTCGCGCCGCCTCATTGTCACGGCCTGGAACCCGGCCGATGTCGAGAAGATGGCACTGCCGCCGTGTCACTGTCTGTTCCAGTTCTACGTCGCCAAGGATCGGCTCTCTTGCCAGCTCTATCAACGCTCGGCTGACGTCTTCCTCGGCGTGCCGTTCAACATCGCCTCCTACGCGTTGCTGACGCTGATGGTTGCGCAGGTGACCGGGCTTGAAGCCGGCGAGTTCGTGCACACGCTTGGCGACGCGCACCTTTATCTCAATCATCTCGAGCAGGCGCGGCTGCAGCTCTCGCGCGCCCTGCGGCCGCTGCCGAAGATGCGCCTCAATCCGGCGGTGCGCGATCTCTTCGCCTTCCGCTACGAAGACTTCACGCTCGAAGGCTATGACGCGTACCCGCACATCAAGGCCAAGGTGGCGGTGTGAGTGAGCCGCGCGCGCGATCGGGCATCGAGTTGGTCCTCCTCGCCGCGGTTGCCGACAACGGCGTGATCGGTCGCGGCGGCACACTGCCGTGGCGGCTCAAGTCCGATATGCGGCATTTTCGCGCCATCACTTGGGGCAAGCCGGTCGTGGTCGGCCGGGCGACATTTCTCTCCTTCACCATCAAGCCACTTCCCGGGCGCACCAATATCGTGCTCAGCCGCAACCACAGCTTTGGCGCGGCGGGCGCCGTGATGGCGCCGTCCCTCGAGGCCGCGCTGCAGGCGGCGCGCGGCGATGCATTGCGTCGTGCGGCCGGTGCGATCATGGTGGTGGGCGGGGCAGACGTCTACGCGCAAACGATCGCTATTGCCGATCGGTTGCTCATTACCCGCGTGCACCTGCAGCCGCAGGGCGATGCAAAGTTTCCTGCGATCGATTCCGACATTTGGCGCGAGAGCGAACGCAGCGAGCATCGTCCCGGACCCGATGACGAGGCAAGCTTCACCACGCTCGTCTATGAGCGGCGCACGGGAAGCATTGTATCGGCGCCGGGGAGCCACTGAGGGGAATTCAAGCCGGTGCGCCGAGGGGCCGCATGCGGCTCACCCGCGTTGTAACGCGGTGGCGCCTCCCCTATAACCCCATCACATCGAAACGAGGCGCGCCGGCCCTTGGGCCGATGGCCGATGCGGCGAGGAGGCAACCGATGCCGTGGAGCAATCAGGGCGGCGGGCCGTGGGGATCAGGCGGCGGAGGTAAGGGTCCCTGGGGCTCGGGGCAACCACCCTCGGGGCCGACGCCGCCCGATCTCGAGGAGTTTCTGCGCCGCAGCCAGGACAAGCTGCGCACGGTACTGCCGGGCGGCAGCCTCGGCGGCAAGGGACTTGGCCTGATCGTTCTGGCCGCTATTGCGATATGGTTGTTCTCCGGGTTCTTCCGCGTCGAGCCTGACGAGCGCGGCGTCGTGTTGCGCTTCGGTGCGGCCGTACGCGAAGTGGATCCCGGGCTCAATTATCATTTGCCCTATCCGATCGAGACGGTGCTGACGCCGAAGGCCTTGCGCGTCAACAAGATCGATATCGGCATGCGGGTGGTGGAGGACCTGCGCCGCGGCACCACGATGCGCGACGTGCCGGAAGAGAGCCTGATGCTCACCGGCGACGAAAACATTGTCGACGTGGACTTTTCGGTGCTGTGGAAGATCAAGCCCGATCCGAAAGGCATTGAACAGTATTTGTTCAACATTCAGCAGCCGGAAGGCACGGTAAAGGCGGTGGCCGAAAGCGCGATGCGTGAGATCATCGGCCACTCGACCCTGCAGCCGATCTTGACCGGGGCGCGGCAGAACATCGAAAGCGCCGTGCATGAGCTGATGCAAAAGGTGTTGGACAATTACGGAGCCGGCGTCCAGATCACGCAGGTCCAGCTGCAGAAGGTGGATCCGCCCTCGCAGGTGATCGATGCGTTCCGCGACGTGCAGGCCGCGCGCGCCGACAGCGAGCGGGCGCAGAACGAAGCGCAGAGCTACGCCAACAAGGTGGTGCCGGAGGCGCGCGGGCGCGCGGCGCAGATCACCCAGAGCGCCGAAGCCTATCGCGACCAGACGGTGGCCGAAGCCAAGGGCGCCACGTCGCGCTTTCTTCAGGTCTATGACGAATACAAGAAGGCGCCGGACGTCACCCGACAACGCATGTACCTGGAGACCATGGAGCGGTTGTTCGGCGGGACTGACAAAATCATCATGGACCAGGGAGGCGGCGTCGTTCCCTACCTGCCGCTCGACCAGCTCACCCGACGGCCGCAGACGCCGCCGCAGACGGGAGGCAGCCGATGAGACTCAATCTTGTCGGCGGTCTCGTCGCCGCCTTGATCATTGTGGCGCTGATCGCAGCCTATGGCACGCTGTTCACCGTCTATCAGACTCGCCAAGCGCTAGTGGTGCGGCTGGGCAGCCCAGTCGGAGGGCCGATCACCGAGCCGGGTCTGCACTACAAGCTCCCGCTCATCGACAGCGTCATTAACATCGACAAGCGCATTCTCGACCTCGAGAACCCGGCGCAGGAGGTGATCGCCTCGGACCAGAAGCGGTTAGTAGTCGATGCATTTGCGCGCTATCGCATCAACAATGCCTTGAAGTTCTATCAGACGATCGGAACCATCGAAGCCGCGAACTCCCAGCTCTCGATCTTGCTCAACTCCTCTCTGCGCCGCGTGCTGGGCGAGGCCACGCTGACACAGGTCGTGCGCGATCAGCGCGAGCACCTGATGGCGCGCGTGCGCGAGCAGCTCGACAACGAAGCGCAAGGCTATGGCATTGCCGTAGTTGACGTGCGTATTCGCCGCGCCGACCTGCCGGAACAGAACAGCCAGGCCGTTTATCAGCGCATGCAGACGGAGCGACAGCAGGAGGCCGCGCAGTATCGTGCGGAAGGCGCGCAGAAAGCGCAGGAGATCCGCGCGAAGGCGGATCGCGATGTGACGGTGCTGCTCGCTGAGGCGCAGTCGAAGGGCGAGCGCACGCGCGGCGAGGGCGACGGCGAGCGCAACCGTATTTTCGCCGAGGCTTACGGCCGCGATCCGGATTTCTTCTCGTTCTATCGCTCGATGCAGGCCTACGAGACCGGGTTGCGGGCGAACGACACGCGCATGCTGCTCAAGCCTGATTCCGAATTCTTCCGGTTCTTCGTCGATCCGTCGGGCAAGCCGCGCGAGGGCAATTCCACGTCGGGCGCCACGCCGCCTGCGCGATAAGGTGAAAGCTTCGCCGTCTCCGGTTAGGCAAGATGGCCCAGTTCATCGCCGCGATCGGTCTCGTGCTCGTCATCGAAGGGCTGTTGTTCGCCGCGTTCCCGCGCGCGGCAAAGCGCCTGGCGGCAAGCGCGCTGGAGAGCCCGGAAAACTCGTTGCGGGTGGCGGGGATCACATCTGCTGTGTTCGGTATCGTACTGATTTGGTTGGTGCGCGGGTGATGATCTGATCGCCGCTGGCACGACTCGGTGCGCGCTGCTTGCGCCGCAGTGCAAGCGTATGCCGGTCCCGATTCCGCCCTAATCGCAAGCCTAATTCGCCGCAGCGAGATCGCCCTTGCGTCCAGATATGGACGGGAGCACTGTCCGGCCCTCACGACTCCAGGAGCTCAGACGTCCATGCTCGGCACGCTTTTTCAATTCGTCCCGCAGATCCGCCGGCCGGCTTTGGCCGTGCTCGCTGCAACAGCGGTGGCCCTGCCGGCGCTCTCGAGTTCGTCCGCCGCGCGTGGGCCCGATACCATCGCCGACGTCTCCGAGAAGGTGATCGACGCAGTCGTCAATATCTCCACCTCGCAGAAGGTCGAGACGCGCAACTCGCCGCTGCCGCAGCTGCCCAATGATCCGCAGCTCGACGAGCTGTTCAGGGACTTTTTCAATCGGCGGGGCCAGGGCGACCCGCAGAATCGCGAGCGCGGTCCGCGCCGCGTGAATTCGCTGGGATCCGGCTTCATCATCGATCCGTCCGGCATCGTCGTCACCAACAATCACGTCATCTCCGAGGCCGACGAGATCACCGTCATCCTCAATGACGGCGCGCGACTGAAAGCCGAGCTCATCGGCAAGGATCAGAAGACCGATTTGGCGCTGCTCAGGGTCAAGCCGGACAAGCCACTCAAGGCGGTGAAATTCGGGGATTCGGAGAAACTCCGGCTGGGCGAGTGGGTCATCGCCATTGGCAACCCGTTCAGCCTCGGTGGCTCGGTGACCGCTGGCATCGTTTCCGCGCGCAACCGCGACATCAATTCCGGCCCCTACGACAATTACATTCAGACCGACGCCGCGATCAATCGCGGCAACTCGGGCGGGCCGTTGTTCAACCTCGACGGCGAGGTGATCGGCATCAACACCGCGATCATTTCTCCCTCCGGCGGTTCGATCGGCATCGGCTTTGCGGTGCCCTCGAAAACGGCCATGCCGGTGATCGATCAGCTCAAGCAGTTTGGCGAAACGCGACGCGGCTGGCTCGGCGTGCGCATCCAGCAGGTGACCGACGAAATCGCCGACAGCCTGAAGATCAGTCCACCGCGGGGTGCGCTGGTCGCTGGCGTCGACGATAAGGGGCCGGCCAAGCCTGCCGGGATCGAACCGGGCGATGTCATCGTCAAGTTCGACGGCAAGGAGATCAAGGAAATGCGCGACCTGCCGCGCGTCGTCGCCGACACGCCGGTCGGCAAACAGGTGCCGGTGGTCGTCATCCGCAAGGGCAAGGAAGATACCAAGGCGGTCACGCTCGGCCGGCTCGAGGACGGGGAGAAGGTCGCTGCGGCGGATCCGAAAGACAACGGCACAGCCGAGAAGCCCGTGGTGAAGAAGACGCTAGGGCTCGAGCTTGCCAACATGTCCGATGATCTGCGCCGCCGTTACAAGATCAAGGACACCGTTAAGGGTGTCGTCATCACCGGAGTCGACGCGAACTCGGCCGCAGCCGACAAACGGCTCTCCCCCGGCGACGTCATCGTGGAGATCGCACAGGAGGCGGTGGCGAGCACCGGCGACCTGCAGGCCAAGATCGACAAGCTCAAGAAGGACGGCCGCAAGTCGGCGCTGCTGCTTGTCACTGGCCCCGACGGAGAGCTGCGTTTCGTGGCGCTAAGCCTGCAGTGAAGCGAGCGACGACTTAGGCGCCGGCCTGCGGCGCGCCCTCCGCCACGAACTCGTCCCGCCGATAGCCCTGCGCATAGAGCAGCGCGGTGAGGTCGCCGTGGTCCACGCGCGCAGCTGCGGCCTTCGCCACGTTCGGCTTGGCGTGATAGGCGACGCCAAGCCCCGCCGCCTCGATCATGGCGATGTCATTTGCCCCATCGCCGGCGACGAGGGTCGCCTCCGGTGCGATGCCGAGCCGCCGCCGCAATTCGATCAGCGTGGCGAGCTTGGCCTCGCGCCCGAAGATCGGCTCCGTCACCTCTCCGGTCAGCCGCCCGCCGGCATCGACCACCAGCGTGTTGGCGCGGTTCTCGTGAAAGCCGATCATGGCGGCGACGCGCTGCGTGAACAGTGTAAAGCCGCCGGTGACGAGGCAGGTGTAGACGCCATTCTTGCGCATCGTGGCGACGAGCGTGTGTGCGCCCGGCGTGAGGCGGATCCGCTCGGCGATGACCTTGTCGGCGAGGGATGCGGGCAAGCCCTTGAGCAATGCCACTCGCTCGCGCAACGCGGGCGCGAATTCGATCTCGCCGCGCATCGCACGCTCGGTAATGGCAGCAACCTCGCGCTTGACTCCAATGTAATCCGCAAGCTCATCGATGCATTCCTGCCCAATCATCGTCGAATCCATGTCGGCCAGAAAAAGCCGCTTGCGCCGGCCACCCGCGTCTTGCAGCAGCACGTCGATCGGCGCGCCGCCGAGCGCGGTGCGCACATATTCGGTCAACGCGCGCTTGGCGTCTGTTTGGGTATTCTCCGCGGCGCCGGTAAAGGGAATATCGGCAGCAATGCCGGGATCGAGCCAGACCGGCGTCTGCGCCGACGGCAGCGCGCGCTGGGCACGCTCGACGGCATCGGCATCGAGCGACGGCGCGGCGGGATTCGAGATCAGCGTCGCAACACAGGCCATGCAATGACAGATCGCCCACCCAAGCGGGCCGTGCTTATCGCAGGAGCGACCGCGAGCGGCAAGTCGGCGCTGGCGCTGGTGCTGGCCGAGGCGCTCGGCGGCGCGATCATCAATGCCGATGCGATGCAGGTCTATCGCGACCTGCGCATCGTCACCGCCCGTCCGACGCCGGCAGAGGAGGCGCGCGTACCCCATCTCCTGTACGGTCATGTGGATGCCGGCGAGAACTACTCGACTGGGCGCTGGTGTATCGATGCGAGCGCCGCGCTTACGGCGGTCGAGCGGGCAGGGCGCTTGCCGATCTTTGTCGGAGGCACTGGTCTTTATTTCAAGGCACTGACCCGTGGGCTTGCCGCGGTGCCGCCAATTCCGTCTCAGGTCCGCGCGGCAGTCAGGGAGCGGCTCAAGCGCGAGGGCATCGCCGCGCTTTATGCCGAACTCAGCGCCCGCGACGACGCGACGGCGCGCCGCCTGATGCCCGCAGACCGTGCCCGGGTCACCCGCGCGCTCGAGGTTGTTCTAGCGACCGGCCGTTCGCTTACGGACTGGCACACGCAGGGCATGAAGCCCGCCCTCGATCCGCAGTTCGCGGTCAAGATTTTTCTGGACGTGAATCGCGCGGAACTCTACCAGCGGATCGATTGCCGTTTCGACGCGATGGTGGCCTCCGGCGCCCTCGAGGAGGTGCACGCGCTAGGAAAGCGCGGCCTGGACAGCGCGCTCCCGGCCATGAAAGCGCATGGGGTGCCTTGGCTGATCCGGCACCTCAACGGCGAAATCGATTTGCCGGCGGCAGTGGATGCGGCAAAGCGCGACACTCGCCGTTAC
>VAZQ01000672.1 GCA_005883115.1 Alphaproteobacteria bacterium
GACCGCCTCACGGCGGCGGGATTACCTGCCGGCGACGTCGTGGCTTGGCTACAGACGGAACCCGGTGAGGCCATCGAGTTTTCCGCCGATCGGACGAAATTCTCCGACTATTGGGCGAAGTCGGCGCGTCTTTTCGGACGGCTGCCCCAAAAGCCGCGCCGCAACGCGAGCGAGCACGCCGCGGCGGAGCTCATTCAGGAGAAGGCGCGCGAGGCGCGGCTGCGTTTTCTCCGCCGCCACGTCGATGCGGTCTATGATGCGCTGACGCAGCAACGCTCGCGCTTCGTGCGCGTCGAAGAGCTGGCGATTCGCGCTGCCGACGTCGTGCCGGGCCTCGTTCCCACAGCGCAGGAAATCGCCGCCGAGGACGGCCTGCTCCAGCGCGACAAGAGCGGGCTCGAAATCGACCAGGGCCTCTTCCTCTCCGCCGTGCTCGGCAGCGCGCGTTCCGGGCGCCACCTCTGCCACGCCATGTTGCTGCCGCGGCCCGAGGCGCAAGCCTTGCTGCCGCAGTTCGAGCGCGACGGCGCCGTCAAGCTCGACGGCGCCTCGGTGCAGCGCATCGGCAAGGCCGCGGTGGTGACGCAGAACAATCCGCGCTTCCTCAATGCCGAAGATCAGACCTCACTCGACGGCGCGGAAATCTGCGTCGATCTCGCGCTGCTCGATCGCGCGAGCGAAATCGCCGTCATGCGCGGCGCCGCGGTCGAGCATCCGAAGTACAAGGGCCGGCGCGTGTTCGGCGCCGGTATCAATCTCACCCATCTCTATCACGGCCGCATCCCGTTCGTGTGGTATCTCAAGCGCGATCTCGGCTACGTGAATAAAATCTATCGCGGGCTCGCCCTCGACGACGATGCGGCGCCCGACGAGTTCGGCGGCGATACCATCGAGAAGCCGTGGATCGCCGCCGTCGAATCGTTCGCCATCGGCGGCCATTGCCAGGTCCTGCTGGTCATGGATTACGTGCTCGCCGAGCGCAGCGCCTTCCTCACGCTTCCTGCGCGCAAGGAAGGCATCATTCCCGGCGCGGCCAATATGCGCCTGCCGCGCTTTACCGGTGACCGCATCGCCCGCCAAGCGATCCAGTACGAACGCCGGCTCGACTGCGATAGTCCGCAAGGGCGGCTGATCTGCGATGAGATTGTTGAGACCGGCGAGATGGACGCAGCCATTGAGCGAGTGGTCAAGGGGCTCACCAGTTCCGGCGTGGTGAGCGCCGCGGGCAACCGGCGTGCGTTCCGGATTACGCAGGAACCGCTCGACACGTTCCGCGCCTATTTTGCCGTCTACGCGCGCGAGCAGGCCTATTGCCACTTCAGCCCGGCCTTGATCGGAAATCTCGAGCGCTATTGGAACGCGCAGAGCCGCAAGCCTTGATGTTCCCTGGCGCTGCGGCGAGAATGCATTAGCAGCGTCCGCGAGGTTTCGGACAATTGCGGCAGGCGCAGCACGCGCCGCCTCACGTGAGGGAGCCCAAGAACCATGCAAGAAACACTGCGCAAGGAAAGGCCCGCGCCCGGCAAGGAGCACCATGCGTCTGATCTGCGCAGCGCACTCGAGTGGCTGCGCGGCCAGGGCGACCTGATCGAGACCGATAAGCCGGTCGATCCTGACCTCGAGATCACGGGGCTGCAGAAGCATTTGGACGGCGGATGCCCGGTCCTCTTCAACAATGTCAAAGGCAAGCCGCATCACCGCGTGGTCACCAACCTGTTCGGCGACATCAAGGTGATCAACAAGATGTTCGGCTGGAAGGATGACGCCGAGCGGGTGAAGAAGCTCGCCTACGCGCTCCGTCGTCCGCTCAAACCGGTGGAAGTGGCGCAGAACGAGGCGCCATGCCAGGAGCACGTGATCGAGAACCCCAAGGACGTGAACGAGCACGTGGTGGCGATCCGCCACACCACCTACGAACCGGAACTGACCGTGGGCTCGGCGATCCGCTGCGTCACCGGTGAGCAATTACAACCGCATGAACTTCCGCTGGGGCAATGTCGGCACGTTCCAGATCTCGCCCGGCTCGCACATGTGGCAGGTCGTCAACAAGTATTACAAGTCGAACGAAAAGGTGCCGATCACCATGTGCTTCGGCGTGCCGCCGGCCTGCACTTTGCTGGCCGGCGCCGGCTTCGACTACGCGGTGCTGCCGATGGGCTGCGACGAGATCGGCATCGCCGGCGCGGTGCAAGGCACGCCGATCCGGCTGGTCAAGGCGCGCACCGTCGAGGCAATGGCAATCGCCGATTCTGAGCTGGTGCTGGAAGGCTACGTCGATCCGCGCGATCGCCGGTTCGAGACCAAAGAGTCCGAGGAGGCAGGCATCCAGGGGCGCTTCCATTTCCACCCCGAGTGGGCGGGATACATGGGCAAGGCCTACAAGGCGCCGACGTTCCACGTGACTGCCGTCACCATGCGTGAGCCCAAGAGCAAGCCGATCATCTTCGCGCTCGGCGTGCACACGCTCGACGATCACAATATCGACACCACCGTGCGCGAAGCCGCGCTCTATGAACTGTGCGAGCGGCTGCAGCCGGGCATCGTGCAGAATGTCGTGATCCCCTACTGCATGACCGACTGGGGCGGCTGCATCATCCAGGTGAAGAAACGCCACCAGATCGACGAAGGCTGGCAGCGCAACTTCATGGCCGCGGCGCTTTCCTGCTCGCAGGGCATGCGGCTGGCGATCGCGGTGAGCGAGGACGTCGATCCCTATTCGATGGACGACATCATGTGGTGCCTGACGACGCGGGTGAATCCGCGCACCGACATCCTCAATCCGATTCCCGGCGGGCGCGGGCAGACCTTCATGCCGGCCGAGCGCATGACCGCGGGCGAGAAGC
>VAZQ01000673.1:0-1800 GCA_005883115.1 Alphaproteobacteria bacterium
AGGCCGCTCACGCGTGATCGCGCCGCTAGCCCGTCCGGCAGCTAATAGCGAGCGGCGTCACCATCGATATCGAACGGAAGGAACCATCATCAGCGGGCCTTCATGGCGCTCCGCTCTGCCCATCAGGAAATCGTCGTCGCGTGCGGCCCTGAAACGACGGTCTCCGTCGCGGGGATAGTCGTCATACCTGTCGCGGCGCCAGTTCGATGCTCGGTCCTCCGCCCGCCTCCAACGACTGACCGTTGCGGCGTTGCGTCTGGCGACAGATTGCTGATTGGCCGTCTCCCGCTGGGCCGCGCGCTTGCTGCGGCGTGAAGATTGCGCGCGCTCCTCTTGGCGGCCAGACGCTCGCGTCTCGGCGCGCTCGGAATCCGCAGCCTGAGGAGTCGCCGCCTGGCGAACGGGCTGTGCCGCTCCCGCAGGCTTCGCGGCACTGCCGTCCGTGCTGGTGAGCTCCTTCCCCGGGCTTGGAGCGCCTTCTAAGCAATTGGCGTCGTCTTTAGGGCAAGGCTGCTGGTTGCATGAAGCTGCGCAACCGGCAAGCGCATCCTGCGCGGCTGGAGCGGGTTGAGCCGGTTGAGCGGGTTGACCGGCTGTGTTGCGGTCGGCAGCGTTCATCTCGAGCCCTGTCGCGGTCGTATTCACTGTAGCACCCGCGCTCGATGCAGGCGGCTTCGATTCGACCGGACTCGCCTCGTCTGATTTGGTCACCACGTCCGCGATTGGGGCCGAGGGCCGGCTCGCGCTTGCGACCGTCGGTCCCGGCTCGACGTCCCCGCGCGTGAGGTTCTGGAGTTGCGGAAACACCGTGCCGGCTCCAAAACAGGCAAGGGCGCCGGCGATCATCAAAATCGATTTGACGGGTGACCGCCGGTCGCCTCCCATCGGCCGTGTCGCGCCGCCGCTCGCCCGAGTGAACCCTCGTTGCGAGCGTTCCCCTTTTTCCGTGCGAGCCGCTGGATGGATGAGATCGGCCTGGTGTTCAGTCAGGTCGAGCGGCTCCAGCAGATTCGAAGGCTCGAGGAGTTGACGGGGCTCATGTGTCGGAGCCATTTTCGACTCCTGATGCGCCTCCCCGACTGCTGCACCCTGGGTTCCAAAATCCTGAATTCCGATGCGCGTGCGCGCACAATCAGAGAACCACCGCGTCCCGCGATGGTTCCCGTTCAGCGCTTCGCGCCCGCCGGTAAGCGGCGACGCCGCGGCCTCACTTCAGAACAATTCAGGTTTGCCTCAATGACCCCACCTGCCAGGCTGTGGCAGGCTGAGCGCGCGGATGGTGGTCACTCCCAGGCAGGAGGAAGGCTCATGTCCGACATCGGGCGGCGGGAGGTCATCGCGGTGCTTGGCAGCGCAACAGCGATACCGGTCATCGGCTTCGTCAACGGCCGGTCGCCCGATGCCTCGGCGCGCATTGTCGCTGCGTTTTCCTTAAAGGCCTCAACGAAACCGGCTACGTCGAGGGCCAGAACGTGATGGTCGACTACCACTGGCCGATCTGGTGAGCCGTCCAGTGGCACTCATCGCCGCAAGTGGGGGTGCGGCCTCGGTGCGAGCCGCCAAGTTGGCAACTGCCACAATTCCGATCGTGTTTACTGCCGGGGGCGACCCGGTCAGGCTCGGCTTGGTCGCCAGCCTCAATCGACCGGGCGGCAACGTAACTGGCGTGAACTTCTTCGTCACCGCCTTGGGGAGCAAGCGGCTGATGTGCCGCCGTGGCGGAGCCAACTACGACGAGTGCATTGGAGCAAAGAAGCATCTAGTCTTGGGTGTGTCCCCCCATACTGGTCCACCCCAGCG
>VAZQ01000673.1:1821-2384 GCA_005883115.1 Alphaproteobacteria bacterium
GGTACAGTGGTGGAAGCGATCGTCAGGTGATGGTGTTGCCATGTCGGCGGGAATAATTTCATCAGTAGTTGGCAGATAGTAATTACCATCCGGCAGCACTGTAGCTTCCACTGGCTTACAATCCTGTCCGTTACAGCACAGATGTCCATCCCGATCACGGAGACGACCGTAGATGTCATGAGCTAGGACGGTACTTGACACGCAAAGTAGGGCTATCGCTGCCGCCAACTTTTTCATTTCCTAGTTCCTGCGTTGTCTCAGAAATAAGCCCCGCTGGCAGGCGGGGCCGAGGATTAGTGAAGTGCTTGCGTGTCTATTTAGTACACCTTCCAAAGGTTCGGCCGGTAAATCGTTGTCTTCGCTGCAGCGGCCGAGTAGCCCTGAGGTTTTGGGGAAGCTGCCCAGGTCGTTACTGCTAGGACCACCCCAATCGCAAGAGCGATCCCGAACACAAATCCGAGGGATTTCTGTCCACCCATCTCTCCCTCCTCATGTCAGACGTCGCCTTATTAAAGAGGAAACGAAACAAAGTCTGTGACCGCCGTCACACTTTAGTCGAATAG
>VAZQ01000674.1 GCA_005883115.1 Alphaproteobacteria bacterium
CATCTACGAGACCATCCGCACCATGCCGTTCAACGCGGGACCCTGAATTACGCGCGCGAATACGCGATGAGCCGGTCGAGGAAGGCGCTGCACGCTTCGAGCTGCGAGACCGCGATGTACTCATCGGCCTTGTGCGCCTGGTCGATCGAACCCGGGCCAATGACCACCGTCGGGATGCCGGCCAGGGCAAACAGGCCGGCTTCGGTACCATAAGCAACCTTGCCGTGCTCGTTGCGTCCGGCGAGCCGTTTCGCCAGGCCGACGACGTCGCGCGAAGCGGGCGTTTCCAGCCCAGGGAACTCCGATATTTCTTCGAATACGATGCGAGCGGCCGGATCGACCGCGCGCATCTCCGGTTCGAGCCGCTCGCGCGCATGGGCCATCACCTCGTCCACCAGACTCCCCACGTCATGGGCCATCACCTCGTCCACCAGACTCCCCACGTCATCCGTGGCGAGCAGGCGGAACTCGAATTCGAAGGTGCAGGCATCGGGCACGATGTTGAGCGCGGTCCCGCCACGCACAACCCCGGTATGGGCGGTGGTATAAGGCACGTCATAGAGCGAATCGCGCGCGCCCGAGCGTGCCAGACGGTTGCTGATGTCGCGGATTTTCACGATCAGGCGCGCGGCATATTCGACCGCATTCACCCCGTGCGGCGCGAGCGACGAATGACAGGTCTTGCCATGCACGGTGACGCGGAACGAGCGCTTACCCTTGTGCCCGATCACCACGCGCATTTCGGTCGGCTCGCCCACGAAGCAGGCCGCAGGCTTCACCTTCGCGCGTTCAAGCCGGGCGATCATGCCGCGCACGCCGATGCAGCCAACCTCTTCGTCGTAGGAGAGCGCGAGGTGGATCGGCCGGGTGAGCGGCGCGGCGACCATGTCCGGCACCGCCGCGAGGCAGCAGGCGTCGAAACCCTTCATGTCGGTCGCGCCGCGGCCGTAGAGGCGGCCGTTGCGCTCGGTCAGGCGGAACGGATCGTTCGACCACGACTGTCCTTCGACCGGGACCACGTCGGTGTGCCCTGACAGGATGGTGCCAGGCACGCCGGATGGCCCGATCGTCGCCCACACATTGGCCTTGCCGCCGGTCTTATCGGGCACGCGCTCATGCGCCACGCCGAATCGGTCGAGATAGACTTCGACCCATTCGACCAACGCGAGGTTCGAGTTGCGGCTCGTGGTATCGAAGCCCACCAGGGCTTCGAGCACTTCGATGGTTAGTTGCTCGCGCATCGCTAGCATCAACCTGTTCAGCCGCATTGTACCCGACGAGATGTATGCAAACCACAAGACCAGGGGACGCCGCGGTCGGCAGAAAATCACTTACCGTATGGTGTTACGATATCAAAGTTTCGTCGATGAATTTGCCCCACCATCGCAACGCGTTTTCTAAGATTTCTGCGGCCGGTGTTGGTGAATCCCCATCAATAATCCATAGCTCAGAGGCCTGTGCCGTATAGCTAACGCTCTCGCCGGTTGGCGAGAATTGATGCAGTTTAGCTCCGCCGTTCTTGCCAATCGGGTGTGGACTTATCTTAAATCGCTCGGCCACCTTGGTAGAAAACACCGGGAGCTTCGAGAATCCGAAATGTCTCGTGGCAACGGCTATTCCTTCGCAATAGGCCAAGTCGGCGCAGTTTCGTTTTACGAATTCTTGAAATTGCTTGAGTTCTCTAATGGGCCTGCCGCCTTTCGTCGTCAGACTACGCAACCGCGGGGGCGAGTCTTTAATTTCCTTCCACGCCCAATCCGTCAGATGCCAGGCAATCATCGCTGCATTCAGTCCATGGTCTACGACCTCTTGACGAGTTATCGAGCCTGCTAAGCGTTCAATCTCGCGCTTGAGTTTCTCAAGCATGTCGCGACTTGAATTGATCCCAAACGTTTTCGGCGGTGAAAGATGTGGCTCACGCGGAGGCATAGGACTTGTCCCAAGTTGTCGGAAGCCTAGTCCAATCCAAGCGGGGGCAGAACATGTGCGGAATAGACCTCTCCTCTGCCTGCCCCTGCTGATATCGCTCGGAAAATCGGGGCAAGGGGGTCCACCCGCAAAC
>VAZQ01000675.1 GCA_005883115.1 Alphaproteobacteria bacterium
ATAACATCCGATCGCCCGCCCATGCCGATAAGGATTTGCAGGCGCTGCGCGAGTCCGGGTTGCGCGCTCGTTTTTCTTACGGAGCCGCGCAGGCGCAGCCGAACAATCAGCCTATCGCGATCGCCGATCTCGACCGACTCAAGCAAGATTGGGCGAACTATTCCAACGACGGCCTGATCACGTTGGGATTCGCCTGGCGTGGCATGGGCGGCAATAATCCTGCGACTGCCATTCCCCCGGAAATCTACAAAGCAGAGATCGAAAGCGCCCGCAGGCTAGGTCTGCCGATCTCGGTCCACGCCAGCGGCTCGCGGGCCGCCACCGGTCAGGTCGATACGATTGCCAAAGCAGGGCTGCTCGCCGACGACATGCAGATAATCCATGGTGTCGTGCTGACGCCTGACGAGATCGCGGCGATTAAGGCGGCGGGAGCCTCGGTCAGCCTGTCGCCAACCAGCGAGCTGCGCATCGGCTTCGGGCTCCCGCAAACCGCGAATCTGCTCGCTGCCGGCATTCCAGTCGGACTCTCCGTTGATACGGTGGAACTCACCGGCAACGCCGACATGTTCGGGATCATGAAATTCATCCAAAATATCGAGAACGGAAAGAGCGAGAGCGAATTCAGACTTACCGCCCGTCGCGTGCTCGAGCTCGCAACGATCGAGGGCGCGCGCTCGATGGGCATCGCGAACAAGATCGGCTCGCTCAAGCCCGGAAAGCGGGCCGACATAATCCTTGTATCGACCAAGGATATCAATCTGGGCGTATTCGGTGATCCAGCTCACATGCTGGTGACGGCGGCACAGCCGTCGAATGTGGACACGGTGATCATCGACGGTCGCATTCTCAAGCGCGCCGGCAAGCTCACCGCGATGAATCCGGTCCAGATCGCAACCGAAGCGGCGGCCGCCAATCTCGCGCTGCGCAAGCGCGCCAATTGGTGGTGAGATGAAGCGCAGCCGCTAGAAAAAACCCAAGCATTCACAGCCTGCGCCGGCTTGGAAGCTATATTTTGCGCGGCGATTGGGAATGTCGACAACGTGCACCGATCCATCGCCCTGGCAGCTCTGGCGCAATGGTGCGCTGCAGACCCGGGACCGTTACGGTCCGCGGCGGTCCCGGATCAGCGGTGCACCGTTCCGCTCCGCTGCACGCTGCACCGCATCCGGGACACAGGTGGAGCGCGGTCGACGATCAAGGAGAGGCCGACGATCCAATCAAAAATCATCACGTGCTAGAAAAAACCCAAGCATTCACAGCCTGCGCCGGCTTGGAAGCTATATTTTGCGCGCCGGTCGGGAATGTCGATGACGTGCACCGACCCATCGCCCTGGCAAGCCACGAACAATTCGTCGTCGCGGAACGCCATGTCCATCGGCTGGCTGCCGACCGGGATCGCGGTTTGCTGCCGGAATGATGGATCGATCAAGCTCACCGTGCCGCTGTTGAGGCTCGTGACGGCGAGGAGGCTGTCATCGGGCGCGTAGCGCGCGATCTGCGCCGCTTTGGGCACGCCTTCGAGGCGCACCTCGTCGGTGACGCGGCCTTCCGCGGTGTCGATCAGGAACAGCGAGGGTTGCGCGTCATCGACCGCTACCACCGTGCGGCCGTCTGGAGAGATCGCAATGCCGGCGAGCGGGCGCGGGGTTTTGATCTTGCCGAGGAGCCTGCGCCGCGGCAAATCGATCACCGACACCGTGCCGTCTTCCTCGTTCTCGGTATAGAGCCGCTCTCCGTCCGGCGAGATGACGAGGCGATGGCCGTTGGTCGATCCGGAATCGATGGCCTCGACAACCTTATGTGTCGAGCGGTCGATCACCGCGACGACGGCGCTGTTCTCGCAGGTGATGTAGATCAGGCCGTCGCGTCCGAGTCGCAGCGTATGCGGCGCGATGTAAGGCCGCAGATCGATGTCGCCGACATGGGCGCGCTGCTCGAGGTCGATGATGCACAGGAGGTGGCCCGGATTGGGATTGCGGCCATGGATGCCGTCGCCGAAGATCGGCACATAGGCAAGGCCGGCCTCCGGCAGCACGAGCAACTCGTGTACCGTGCGGGCAAAGCCGTCCAGCGCGACCTCAGTTTCGAAAGTCACGGGATTGAGAAACAAGACCTTTGTGCCGATCTTGTCGACGGCGATCACTCCGCGCGAGCTGTTTGGGCGAGGGGACATTTGCTGATATCGTTACCGCTGCATTTTACCACAGTTCGCGCAGTCGTTGAGAGGACGTGATGCCTGCACAAGCTGATTCCGTGCGCGCCACGGCTGGCGCCGCGCAAAGCGCCGATCCCGCGCCGCGCTCGAATGTCGAGCCGCGGCTCGCTTACGATGATCTGCGGCAATGGCTCGAGCAGGCGCGCAAGCTGGGCGAGGTCAAGGACGTGAGCGGGCTTTCCTGGCAAGAGGACATTGGCATGGTCGCGGGCGTGGCCATGCATGACGATGCTGCGCCCTGTTTCGTCTTCCACCAGGTGCCGGGGACGATCAAAGGAAGCCGCGTCCTGGTCAACTTCTTCGGCGGCAAGCGCAAGAACATGACGCTCGGCTTCCCCACCGAACTGAGCAAGCTCGAGCTGAGCGAAGGCTTCCGCACCAGCTTCTTGGGCACAATGCCGCGCATCGCGCCGAGATACGTCAGCGATGGCCCAATTTTCGAGAACGTCATGACCGGCAAGGAGGTCGATGTCACCGCCTTTCCGGCGCCCAAATGGCACGCGGGCGACGGCGGCCGCTACATCGGCACCGGCAGCTTCAATATCACTCGCGATCCGGACGAGGGCTGGATCAACTGCGGCACCTATCGCGTGATGATCCACGATGCGCAGACCGCGGGCTTCTACATCTCGCCCGGCAAGCACGGCCGGCAGATGCGCGACAAGTACCAGGNNGATCCCATGACCTTTCTCATGGCCTCGAGCGAGGTGCCCTATGGCGTGAGCGAATACGAGATCGTAGGCGGCGTGCGCGGAAAGCCGGTCGAGGTGATCAAAGCTCCCGTCACCGGCCTGCCCATCCCGGCGCAGGCGGAGATCGTCATCGAAGGTTTTGTCGCGCCCGGCAACGAGCGTGTCGAGGGGCCGTTCGGCGAGTGGACCGGCTATTACGCCAGCGACGTGCGCCCCGAACCCGTGCTCGACATCAAGGCGGTGTACTATCGCAACGATCCCATCCTGCTCGGCTGCGTGCCGCAGCGGCCGCCCGATGAAATCTGCCGCTACCGCGCCGTGGTCCGCTCGGCGCTACTGCGCGAGAATATCGCCAACGCGGGGGTGCCCGGCGTCACGGCGGCCTGGGCGCACGAGGTCGGCAACGCGCGGCTCCTGCTCGCGGTCGCCGTCAACCAGCGCTATCCCGGGCATGCCAAGCAGGTGGGCCATGTCGCGGCCATGTGCCACGTCGGCGCCTATTGCGGCCGCTATGTCATTGTGGTCGACGATGACATCGATGTGTCCAACCTCGAAGAGTTGATCTGGGCCGTGCTCACGCGCTCCGATCCTGCGACCTCGATCGACATCATCCGCAATGCCTGGTCGACCCCGCTCGACCCGCGCATCGAGCCTGAGCGCAAGGCGGCCGGCGACTACACCAACAGCCGGGCGATCATCGATGCCTGCCGGCCCTGGCATTGGCGCGACAAGTTTCCCAAGGTAAACGTGCCCACGCCGGAGGAGCGCCGCATCGTTCAGGCGAAGTTTGGGCACCTGTTCAAAGACTGATCGGGCGGGCTTAACCCTGTCGTGCCATGGCTTGCCGCTCGACCGCGGCACCACTGGGATGTCCTTGCAACGGAACGGATTTCGTGCCCTTGCTCTCCGTCAAGCCCGGGCGCGACGGGCGCGGATGCTATGCTGGATCGAACGAACGTCCTCGATCCGGCAATGGCGGAGGAAACGGAATGCGGCGGCTCATTATCGGCATGACCGGCTCGACCGGCGCCATCTTCGGCGTGCGGATGCTTGAGGCGCTCAAGGGCAGCGAGGTCGAAACCCACCTCATCGTCAGCAAGTGGGCGCAGCGCACGCTCGAGCACGAGACCCGCTACACTGTAGAGGACGTACGTTCCCTCGCCAGCGTTGTGCATAGCCCCGGCGACATGGGCGCCGAGATCTCCTCGGGTTCGTTCAAGACCGACGGCATGGCGGTGATGCCCTGCTCGGTGCACACGCTCGCCGGCATCGCCA
>VAZQ01000013.1 GCA_005883115.1 Alphaproteobacteria bacterium
TGTTCGTTGAGGGCGAGCCGGGCGCGCCCGGCGTGGCCGCTGGATGGACGATCTATGCACCGCTGTCGAGTTCCGGCCATCCGGGACCCGCGGTCGATTTCGCAATCCTCTCACTGCATCTTGCCGGCGCTTCATCGATTCTCGGAGCGATCAACTTCATTACGACAATTTTTAACATGCGCGCTCCCGGAATGACGATGCACAAGATGCCGCTGTTCGTCTGGTCGCAGCTGGTAACGGTGTTTCTCATTCTGCTGGCGATGCCGGTGCTCGCCGGTGCGATCACGATGCTGCTGACCGACCGTAATTTCGGGACTACTTTTTTCACTCCGGCCGGCGGCGGCGACCCGCTTCTGTTCCAGCACCTGTTCTGGTTCTTCGGGCATCCAGAGGTCTACATCCTGATCGTGCCTGGCTTTGGAATGGTTAGTCAGATCGTGGCGACCTTCTCGAAAAAGCCGGTTTTTGGCTACCTAGGCATGGCCTATGCGATGGTGGCGATCGGCGGCATCGGCTTTGTCGTGTGGGCGCACCACATGTACACGGTCGGCATGTCGACTGCTGCCCAGGCTTATTTCGTGGTGGCTACGATGGTGATCGCTGTGCCGACCGGCGTGAAGATCTTCTCTTGGGTCGCAACCATGTGGGGCGGCTCGCTGGAGTTCAAGACACCGATGCTGTGGGCGACCGGCTTCATTTTTCTGTTCACTATCGGCGGCGTCACCGGCGTGGTGCTCGCCAATGCCGGCGTCGACCGGTCGCTGCAAGACACTTATTACGTGGTGGCGCACTTCCATTACGTGCTCTCGCTGGGTGCGGTCTTCACCATCTTTGCCGGATGGTATTATTGGTTCCCGAAGATGACCGGCTACATGTATTCGGAGACGATCGGCAAGTTGCACTTCTGGCTCACCTTCATCGGCGTCAATGTTGTCTTCTTTCCCCAGCACTTCCTTGGGCTTGGCGGCATGCCCCGCCGCATCGCTGATTATCCCGATGCTTTCGCCGGCTGGAACGTGGTTTCGTCGCTCGGCTCTTATCTCTCGGGATTCGGCGCGCTGGTATTCTTCTTGGGCGTAGCGCACGCGTTCGTGCGCAAGCAGAAAGCCGCAGACAATCCATGGGGCGCGGGCGCGACCACGCTCGAATGGACGCTGCCCTCCCCGCCGCCATTCCACCAATACAACGAGTTGCCGCTCATCCGATGATGGCGGTGGTGGCGCATATGCCCGATCTACACTGTTGAGGGCAGGATCGATGTCACTGATGGCCCAAGGTTCGCAGTTCGCGGGAAGCAGCGCGGCTCCGGTCCCATGCCAGCCGAGCCTTGCGAGCGTTGGCGATTATGTGACGCTGATGAAACCCCGCGTCATGTCGCTCGTGGTCTTCACGGCGCTGGTCAGCGTTATGATCGCGCCTGGGCACATTCATCCAGTGATCGGCTTCACCGCGCTTCTGTGCATCGCCGTGGGTGCCGGCGCTGCGGGCGCTCTCAATATGTGGTACGACGCCGACATCGATGCGCTCATGAGCCGCACGTCGAGCCGGCCCATTCCACGCGGGCGCATGGCCGCCGGCGAGGCGCTCGCGTTCGGCGTCGTGCTCGCGGCCTTCGCGGTGGGGGTGCTCGGGGTGCTGGTGAGCTGGCTCGCGGCCGCGCTCCTTGCCTTCACCATCTTCTTTTATATCGTTGTGTATACGGCATGGCTCAAGCGCTCGACTCCCTACAACATCGTTATCGGTGGGGCGGCCGGCTCGCTGCCTCCTGTCATCGGTTGGGCGGCGGCCACGGGCGGCATCTCCGTCGAACCATGTCTCCTCTTCCTCATCATTTTCTTCTGGACGCCGCCGCATTTTTGGGCGCTGTCGCTCGTTCGAGCCGAGGATTACGCCCGCGCTCGCGTTCCCATGCTCCCAGTCGTTGCCGGGGCAGAGGAAACGCGGCGGCAGATTTTGCGTTATTCCCTCGTGCTCGTGCCGATCGGCGCGGCCCCATGGCTTCTAGGTTATGCCCAGGCGCTCTATGGGCTGACCGCGATCGTAGCCGGCACCCTGATGGTCATGTTCGCGTGGCGTGTGCGTAAAAACCGCGAAGGCGCATGCGCCGTGCGAGCGGCATATCACCTTTTCGGTTTCTCGATTCTCTATCTATTCGTTCTATTCGCGGTGCTGCTGATCGACGCGCGGCTTGGAGGCTAGCAGTGCGAGGCTTGGGTTGAAGACATGGACCAAAAGCCGGGCAGAATCGTCCTCACCGAAGAACAGAAGCGCAGTCGACGGGCGCGATCGATCGCGATTGCGCTTGCACTTGGGGCGCTTGTTGTCCTCTTCTACGTGGTGACGCTCGTGAAGGGACCGGCTGTACTGAATCGACCCTTGTGATCGCAATGAGTGTTTCAAACAATTCATCGCAACGATATCGGGATTTCGTGATCGCTGCTGCATGCGGAGCATTCGTTGCGGCAATGGTGGGCGCGGCCTATGCAGCCGTGCCACTCTATAACTGGTTCTGCCGCACGACCGGATTCGGCGGCACACCCCAGCTCGCCACCGCCGCCCCCGCCGAGATCCTCGGGCGCAAGCTCAAAGTGCGTTTCGATGCGAACGTCGCTGGTGGCCTGCCTTGGCGCTTCGAGCCGGAGCAACGTTCAGTTGACGTGAAGATCGGAGAGGTCGTCACCGTCAGCTACCAGGTCATCAACGAGTCGGCACGCGAGACCGAAGGAGTTGCCAGCTACAACGTCTCACCGCCCACCGCCGGCGCATATTTCTCGAAGATCAATTGCTTCTGCTTTACCGATCAGCGGCTCAAGCCCGGCGAAAAACGCGATCTGGCAGTCGTCTTCTTTATCGCGCCGGAACTTGTAAAGGATTCGGAGCAGGACGGCCTTGATACGATCACCCTCTCCTACACGATGTATCCGGCGCGCCAAGCCGAGCCGGGGCAAGCAGAGCGGGGCGCAGCCTCTGCAGGCGGGCGAAGCTGAGACAAACGCTGTAGCGGCCGCTGGGCACCGCGAGACGGAGGAACTCCAAAATGGCCGACGTTCACGCCAAGCCGCACCATGACTACCATCTGGTCGCGCCCAGCCCTTGGCCCGCAGTCGGCGCCGTCTCGGCGTTCCTGGCGGCGTTCGGCGGGATTACCTGGATGCACCATATGTTCGCGGCGGCGCCCTACATCTTCGGCGTCGGCGTGATCGGCATCGCCTATACCATGATCGGCTGGTGGAGCGATGTTGCCCGCGAGGCGACATACGAGGGATATCACACGCGCGTCGTCCAGATCTCGCACCGCTACGGTATGATTCTCTTCATCGCCTCCGAGGTGATGTTTTTCGTGGCGTGGTTCTGGGCCTACTTCAACAGCGCACTATTCCCAGCCGATATGCACCAGATCACGCGCGAACAGCTGTTCGCAGGCGTATGGCCGCCAAAAGGAGTCGAGACGTTCGATCCGTGGCACCTGCCATTACTCAACACGCTGATCCTGCTCACCTCGGGCACGACCGTGACTTGGGCGCACCACGCGCTTTTGGAGAACGATCGACAGGGGCTGAAATGGGGCCTGATCCTGACGATCGCGCTTGGCCTGGCCTTTACCTGCGTCCAAGCCTACGAATATAGCCACGCAGCGTTCAATTTCAGCGGCAACATCTACGGTGCCACCTTCTTTATGGCCACCGGATTCCACGGTGCCCACGTCATAATAGGATCGACGTTCCTGATCGTCTGCCTGATCCGTGCCTATCTTGGACACTTCACTCCCACCCAGCATCTCGGTTTCGAATTTGCCGCGTGGTACTGGCATTTCGTCGACGTGGTCTGGATCTTCTTGTTTTCGTGCATTTATGTGTGGGGTTCGGCCGGCGAGAGTGTCGCGCATGCCGCGGGGCATTAGCAGCGCGTCAGCTCAAGGCATACGTGGTTTTCGGAAGTGATTGGCTTTCACCGACTCTTTGACGTCTATCCGCGATTGACGTCTGCTCGTAGACCTCGGTCGGTGCTGGCTTGCACGAGCATTGGGGGTTGCACGCACCCGTCGATTTAGCCGCTCCGCCGGTGTCTTTGACAGAAAGAGAGGTCGGTTATGGCGGATTATGATGCGATCATCATCGGCACTGGACAGGCCGGGCCGGCTTTGGCGCGACGACTGGCGGCCGCAGGCTGGAACATCGCCATTATCGAGCGCAAGTTCTTCGGCGGTACCTGTGTCAATACCGGCTGCACCCCGACCAAGACTCTCGTCGCGAGCGCCTATGCCGCGCATCTCGCGCGTCGCGCTCGCGACTATGGCGTGACCATCGGCGGCTCGATTGGCGTGGATATGAAGGCGGTCAAAGCGCGTAAGGACGCGGTTTCGCGCCCATCGCGCGAAGGCGTCGAGCGATCGTTGAAGAGGCTTAAAGGATGTACCGTCTTTGAGGGCCACGGTCGCTTCGTCGGGCCCAAAGGGGTAGAGGTCAACGGTGAGATCCTCACGGCCGATAAGATTTTTATCAATGTGGGCGGCAGGGCCCTCGTGCCGCCGATCCGTGGGCTAGACCAAGTCCCTTACCTGACCAACAGCTCGATGATGGACGTGGATTTTCTGCCGCCCCACCTCATCGTTCTCGGCGGGAGCTATGTCGGACTCGAATTCGCACAAATCTATCGCCGATTCGGAAGTGACGTCACCGTCATTGAGCTTGCGCCGAATCTCATCGCTCGCGAGGACGGGGATGTCTCCCGCGCCGTTGCCGACATCCTCAAGGACGAAAACATCGATGTCCTACTGAACAGCAAGGTCGTCGGGGTGGCAAAACAGGGCAACAACATCGAGGTGACCGTAGAGAATTCGCGGACAAGGTCCCAGGTTGTCGGCTCCCATCTCCTGCTCGCCATCGGCCGGCGGCCGAACACGGACGATCTTGGTCTCGACAAAACAGGGGTCGCCACGGACTCCCGTGGCTACATCGAAGTCGACGACCAGTTACAAACCAATGTCCCGGGCATCTGGGCATTGGGCGACTGCAACGGTCGGGGCGCCTTCACTCACACATCCTGGAATGACTTCGAAATCGTTGTGGCGAACCTCCTCGATAACGACCCGCGGCGCGTGAGCGATCGCATTACCGCGTATGCCCTCTATACCGATCCCCCACTCGGACGCGCTGGCATGACCGAGGCCGAGGTCCGCAAATCCGGCCGCCCGGCACTGATCGCGACCATGGCCATGGAAGACGTGAGCCGAGCGTTCGAGAAAGGAGAGACCAAGGGTTTCATGAAGATTTTGGTCGACGGGGAGACGAAGCAGATCCTCGGTGCCTCACTGCTGGGACTTGCGGGCGACGAGGCCATTCATTGCATCCTCGACGTGATGTACGCCAAGGCTCCATGCACTGTTCTGCAGCGGGCGATGCACATTCATCCCACAGTCTCGGAGTTTATTCCGACGATGTTGGAGGACCTCAGGCCGTTAACCTAGCAATGTTTGCGGCAACGATTTGATGTTGGGGACTTGAGAACCAACGGCCGACACGCCATCTCGCGAACAGTGCTTTGCAGCCGGATTTCTGACTTGAGCCATCGAGCTGATACGCCACCTTTGCCCCTCGCGGCTGGACTCATGGGACGCTGTCCGCGCTGCGGCGAGGGCCGTCTGTTCCGAGGGTTTCTTGCGTTGCGTTCGCGTTGCGAGCGGTGCGACCTCGATTTCTCCTTTGCCGACTCCGCCGACGGACCGGCTTTTTTCGTGATGTTTTTTGCCGGCTTTATTGTCGCCGGGTCGGCATTGGTGGTGGAAGTCCTTTATGCGCCACCATACTGGGTTCACGCGCTGCTATGGGGCCCGCTGATACTCCTGACGACACTCGTACCTTTGCGCCCGCTCAAGGGACTTCTGATCGCGCTGCAATATTATCACAAGGCGGCGGAGAGCCGTTTTACCGGCGGCGATGCGCCGTGAAAGGCGCGCCAGCACGGCAGTTGCGATCGGGCCTCGTATTGCCGGCGTTGTTTGCGCTTGTGGCGATCGTGACGTGCATCGGACTCGGCACCTGGCAAGTGCAACGCAAGGCTTGGAAGGAAGCACTGATCGAGAGTCTCGAACAACGGCTTTCCGCGCCGCCGGTCGATCTGCCATCCCGCGAGCGCTGGGCAAAGCTCGATCCGGCAAAGGACGAATTCCGGCACGTGAAATTTTCCGCCGCGTTCGTACCGACCGCCGAGGCGCTCGTCTATACGAGCGGTTCGGCCTTGCGCCGCGATGTTTCTGGGCCCGGTTATTGGGTATTTGCACCGGCCCAACTCACGACCGGCGGGATTGTGGTCATCAATCGTGGTTTCGTGCCGGAGGGACGGCAGGACCCCGCCACGCGTGCTGTTGCCACCGTCGCCGGCACGGCCGATTTTGTCGGCGTGATGCGATGGCCAGAATCTCGCGGTGTGTTCTCGGCAAAGGATGATCCCGCTCATAATCTCTGGTTCACGCGCGACCCCGCTGGAATTGCAACTGCCAAGGGCTGGGGCGAAGTCGCGCCCTTCTACGTTGAATTGGAAAGCCCACAACCGTCCAGCGGGTTGCCGCGCGCCGGCCCGCTCACGGCGACCTTGCGCAACGAGCATCTGCAATATGCGATCACATGGTACGGACTCGCGTCGGTCGTGGCGGTGATGTTTGCGTATTGGCTCCGCGGCCGAGCGGCGCGCGCGGCCTGACACATGTGACAAAGGACGTTCCTTGTCGAGGCTGCGCCCTGCTACTATCTTCTCCGTCCACGGTTTTGCCGGCCTCTTCACCCCGTCTGGCCGGTAAAGCAAAATGGATTCAAGAGGTTACGGATTATGCCCGCTTGGCATGCCAAGCCGAGCCCGACGGTGGCTTAACCTCAACAAGGAGCCGGCGTGCTTTACGTCTCAACCAGGGGCGAAGCCCCGACGCTCGGTTTTGCCGATGCGATGCTGGCCGGGCTAGCCCGCGACGGTGGCCTCTACGTGCCCGCGGCTTGGCCGCGGCTCGATGCCGACGCGATCGCCGCTTTTGCTGGACGGCCTTACGCCGAAGTGGCCGTGGAGATCATCCGCCCGTTCGTCGGCGATGCCATCCCCGAAGGCGACCTCGCCCGCATGACGCGCGAGGCTTACGGCAGGTTTCGCCATCCGGCGGTCGCGCCGCTGGTCCAGTTCGGGATGAGCGATTTCATACTTGAACTGTTTCACGGGCCCACGCTCGCGTTCAAGGATTTGGCGATGCAGCTTCTCGGCCACCTCATGGACGAGGTGCTCACGACACGCGGTGAACGCACGAC
>VAZQ01000678.1 GCA_005883115.1 Alphaproteobacteria bacterium
CGCGAAAGCGCCCCGAAAGGGGATGGTGTCATTTTCCCTTCGCCTTGGAGCCTTTGGTTTTCGCGGGCGGGGGCCCCGCAGCCTCCCTGGCGAGCCGCTCTGCCTTCAGACGCTCACGGTTGTTAGAGAAGGCCTTCTGCGCGATCTCGTGCTCAGTCATTGCCTCCTTGGCATCGACTTGGCGAAATGCCTTACGCGCATCGCGCTCGGCTTTGGTGATCTGTTTGGGCGGCTGAAGCCCGTCCGGCGTTTTTGTCATTTCTTCACCTTCAGCCCCAGCTCGACTGCCTCTCGCGCCAGCCTTTCTGCTCTAAGGCGTTTGTGGTTTGCATGGAATTCTGGCTCGGCTTGGCTGTCCGATATCGTCTGCCTCGACGAAAGCGGGTGGAGAGCCCGTCGCTCGAGCTCGTCCGCAACCTGTTGCTCGGCAGACCGCTTCGGCTTGGTCATTTGCTTTTTCCCTTCAACCCGAGCTCGACCAGGCGGCGGAAGCTCAGTAATACTGCCTCTGCAAAAACACCCATATCAGGAAAACCAGGGCACCAATAATCCAGAGGAGGGTCTTGGGATCTTGGGTCCTCCACTTCCAGTCCTTCATTTCGCTTTTGCCTTCAACCCCAGCTGTATAAGCCTACGGTGCGAAACTAGAACCCCGCCGCAACCGGGAGGAAGCTGACGTGGTGCGGACGGAGCGCGGTTTTGGGTGATGGTCAACAGCACAAAGAGGTTTCGGATTCGCGCGTTGCTCAGTATGGACCCCAGACCGCGTATAGCAGGACAGCAGTCACTGCAAAAAACATGACGGTCTTCCAGACGATAGGCCGAGGAGTGAATGCCATTAGGTTCAAGTGACTGGGCAACGGATCGTTCCTGCCGGCGGCAACGAAGCGGGTCTAGCTCACAGGTTTAAGTTGCTCAAAAAGGCTGAGAGATCCGACCGTAACGGTGGCGAGACCAGCAAGCGTCCAAGCCAAAGGCGAGCCTGCCGCAATCGTTCCGGCAACGACCCAGATCCCGCAAGCAGTTATTCCAACAGAGATTAGATACGCGACAGCGGTTTCCATTTCGGTCCCTCCAAGTATGGGCCGAGAACTGCTCATTTAGGTGGTTGAAGATCGAGAGATGCAAGCGGCTCCTGAGCAGGCGAAATGTTTTCGATTTGCTGCACTCTGCGGAGCAATTCGTCACGTCGGACCCCAGGCGGTGTGCCGCGAGCTTCCTTGCGCAGACGTTTTACGCGCGCGGATGGCGTCTGATCAAAGCGATATACTTGATCGAGCGAAACTTGGTTCATAGAGCTGCACCATTGAGTTCGAGGTATGGCGAGCGCGGCCACGTTAGGCCGGGCTTGTGTTGTACAACATCGCCGCGACGATGAGCAGCACAAGAAAGATCGGCAGCAACACTGGGGGTACCAGCCACTCACGAAAATTGAATGAAGACACCTTCGACATTTGACCGCCTTCAGTTGAGGCGGGAGCACAGACGCTCTCAGTCACCGATAACAGCCTAGGGGCGGGCGGCGATCAGTCTCTGTAGGCCATTCCGGCTCAAATAGCGAGAAAACAATCCGGGTCACTTCCGCTTAGCCGTTGACCTGTCCACCCGCACATCGCGAAATTCTTCCGGTCCTTTGAGGAGACGGCGCTTACGGCTGTCCTGATCACTTGGGTGGGCGGAACTATCGGTCATGCTGTCGATCGCCACGCTTGCCATTTCGCGCGCTCGGAGCTGCTGACCTTCGCTGGATTTCCGTGCCTTCGGCCGCACGGTGAGCCCCAGTTCGACTAGGCGCCGGATGGCCTCGGAGCGTGACGGTCCATCGGCTTGCAAATCTGACCACTTGTCGACAGCCGACCCGAGTTCCGGCGACAGACGTACAGCCGTCACAGGGTGGACGCCGCCCTTCTTTTTCGGACGGCCACGCGTTTTTTTGTTTACTGAAATTGTTCATATTTTCAGTTTACAGAAATAACAAGCCGAGGGGAAGCGCGAACTTCCACCCCCGGCTCTAACCCGAGCCAAGAAGGACGGTAATCCAAATGACCCAAGCTGACAGCGTGCTTAGCACGCCACCCACGAACACGTCTGCACTTCCCGTCGATCCGACACGGCGGCGCCTACTCACCATTGCTACCGGCGGCGCCGTCGCCGCTGCAATTCCAACCACTGTTGGCATGGCGGCCGCAGTCGACCCGATCTTTGCTGCCATCGACGAGCACAGAAACGCCCATGCCGCACACCTGGCTGCGATCGACGAACTTGCCCGACTTGAGAAAAGCCATGGTGTGCACAAGGCGAACTGGAGCATCACGGAGAAGCCCTGCGATGACGCGAACGATGCCTTCGGTCTCCTCGTCAAAACAGCAGCCACCACGGTGGCCGGCCTGTCTGCCAAGATCAACTACCTTCGCGCGATCGCGGAGGGCAGGGAAGCCTGGATGCTAGATGAGCGGGAGGGCACCGCGCTCGATCTGATCGAGAGCTTCGCCAAATCCCTCAGCACCATTTGGTGGGTGCAGCTATGAGCAACGTCATCACGTTCCCTGGTCGCAGCGCAACGGTTCTCGAAGCGGCGCGACCTCTTGCCTTTCCGGCACGCACTCCATGCGCGAAGCGCAACCGCCGCAGTCCGTACAGGAAGCTGAGGTACAAAGCGGAAATGGCGTTCGTCGAACTCAACAAAATTGACCATGAGCACACCCCGGAAGAGCAGGAAAAAATCCGTAAAGGCGTTGAAGCGGCGCAGACCTTAGCAAATGAGATGGCTCGCGCTGCTGAGGGGATCCCGCCGAAACAACGCCGCACAAACAGCGGAGCCATGGCGCGCCGCCGAGACTTTAACGAAGCCATGCGACAACGCATCCGGGACATAGCTGTTTCCCGAGATCTTTCCGACGAACAGATCAAGCCCGTGTTGACGCTGAAGCATCACGAGATAGCCAAGTTCACTAAAAAGCACGACGTGAATGTCGAATGGTTGCTGGAGGGCAAGGGGCGTATCTTTGAGAAAGATCCGATCACATTGAACCCGAACATGAGCGCTGCAGAGCTTGCAGCGTTGGTGAGGACGTTGCCCGAGGCCGAGCAACAGATGATCGAAGCCGCAGGTCTATGAAGCGCCGGCGCCGATCTATGAGAACGCGCAACCGGCAACGGCTCGTCTCACACGCTAGGCGGCTTCGAAAGTGACCGAAAGCAACTGGCGCGGGGCCTCGGTCCCGCGCTACAAACAAACTGCGAGGGAAAACCAATGTCAGCAAAGCGCACCACCGGTCCGGGGGAATTTGACAGCCGCAAAGTAGATCGGGCCGTCGCGCGGGCCGGCGCGGCCATCTCCAAGGCGATCGACAAAATGGTTGCTGATCTTCCCGAGGGCGCAGCGCCACAAATGGCAATCTTGTGCCTCGTCGGCGAACTGACTCGATTGCGGCCGGTGCTCATGCAACAGGTCA
>VAZQ01000679.1:0-1837 GCA_005883115.1 Alphaproteobacteria bacterium
GCTCCTTGACCACGAATTTCAGGAGATCGGCGAAAGATTGCAACAGACCCCACGGTCCGACCACGTTAGGCCCCCGCCTGATCTGCACCGCCGCCCAGATTTTGCGATCGGCGTAAAGCACGTAGGCAGTGATGATGAGGAGAACGACCAGCAAGAATACGCTCTGCGCGAAGATGACGATCAGCGGCCAGAGGTAATTGATCCACAGTTCCGACATGTCAGCTATTCCGCCGCGGTAAGCGCGCCGTGGCCTTCTGCGATCACGGAGCACTCCGCCATGATCGCGGAGGCGCGCGCGATCGGATTAGTGAGATAGAAATCGTCGAGGGCGCGGCCGAACGCGGTTTTCTCGAGCGCGCCGCCACGCGCGGCGAGCGTCGCGATATCTGCGCGCTCGGCAGGCAGCACATGGTCAATGCGTTGCAGGTGGGGATGCGCCGCGAAAAGCGCCCGGCGCAGCTGCGCAAGCGAGTCATAAGGAAGCCTACGGCTAAGTACGTCGGACAGCGCGCGCAGGATTGCCCAGTCCTCGCGCGCCTCGCCCGGAGGGAAGGAGGCGCGCGCGGCCACCTGCACGCGCCCCTCCGTATTGACGTAGATGCCCGACTTCTCCGGATAAGCCGCGCCGGGAAGGATGACATCGGCCCGATGCGCACCCGCATCGCCGTGCGTGCCGATATAGACGACGAAGGCGCCGGGGGCGACGTCGATCTCATCGGCGCCGAGCAGGAACAGAAGGTCGAGTACGCCCGGAGCTGCCATCTCGACGGCGGTACGCCCGCCGGGGCCGGGCAGGAAGCCGACGTCGAGTGCGCCGACCCGCGCTGCCGCAGTGTGCAGGACCGAGTAGCCGTTCCAGGCGTCTTTGCCGGTGCCCTGTGCGGCGCGGGCCGCCAGCGAAGCGATTGCCGCACCATCCGCACGCGCCAGGGCAGCCATGCCGATCATCACCAGCGGGCGGTCGGCTTGCGTGAGCACGGAGCCGAACGCATGCGCGCCCGTGGCAACCGCCGAGAGCGTCTGCGGGCCGGCGCCGAGATACTCGTAAGGATACGTGAGGTCGGCGCGCTCGCCGATCAAGCCGATCGGCAAGCCGCCCATGCGCCAGCGCTTGCGGATGCGCGCGTTGAGCACGGCCGCTTCGCGGCGCGGATTCGAGGCAACGATGAGCAAGGCGTCGGCGTGATCAATGCCGGCAATGGTGGCATTGAAGAGATAAGTCGCCCTGCCCCAGCGCGGATCGAGCGCCGCGCCGTCCTGCCGGCAGTCGAGATTGACGGTACCGAGCCGGGTCAACAAATCCTTGAGCGCGAAGATCTCCTCGACCGCGGCAAGATCGCCGGCGATCGCGCCGACTCGCTTGGGCTCAGTCTGCTTCAACTTGGCGGCGATGGCATCGAAGGCGTCACCCCAGGACGCCGGATAAAGCCGGCCGTTCTCGCGAATGTAAGGCTGATCGAGCCGCTGCGTGCGCAGGCCATCCACTACGTGCCGCGCCTTGTCGGAAATCCATTCCTCGTTCACCTCATCATTAACGCGTGGGAGAATGCGCATGACTTCGCGGCCGCGGGTATCGATGCGAATGGCCGAGCCGAGGGCGTCCATGACATCGATCGATTCCGTCTTGTTGAGCTCCCAGGGGCGCGCGGCAAACGCATAAGGCTTGGAAGTGAGCGCGCCGACAGGGCAAAGATCGACCACGTTGCCCTGTAGCTCGGAGGTCATCGCCTGTTCGAGATAGGTCGTAATTTCCATGTCCTCGCCGCGGCCGATCGCGCCGAGCTCGGGCACGCCCGCCACCTCGGTCATGAACCGCACACAACGCGTGCAGTGAATG
>VAZQ01000679.1:1864-2061 GCA_005883115.1 Alphaproteobacteria bacterium
CGCCGACATACTTGTCCACGACCGCGCGCTTGTTCTCCTTGAAACGGCTGGAGTCGACCCCGTAGGCCATGGCCTGATCTTGCAGATCGCATTCCCCACCCTGATCGCAGATCGGACAATCAAGCGGATGGTTGATCAGCAGGAATTCCATCACGGCTTCGCGTGCCTTGCGCACCATTGGGGTCTTCGTGAGGATC
>VAZQ01000680.1:0-1762 GCA_005883115.1 Alphaproteobacteria bacterium
CGGCGTCGAGATCGATTTCCCCTTCAGGTCTTCGAGTTTGTAAAAGTTGGAGCCGACCGGGACGACGATCGCGTTGCCGGCTCCCTTGAGATTGTAGCCAGTGCCCGAGACGTAGATTGTGCGCAGGCTTTTGGTTTCCTGGAACTTCGAGCCGTTGACGATCAACGGATAGTCGCCCATCACGCCGATGTTGAGCTTGCCCGCGAGCATCTGATTGGTGATCGGTCCGCCCGACGCATAGTCGGCCCAGGTGATGTTGAAGGTGGCGCCGGCATACTTGCCGGTGTTCGGCAAGTGTTTTTCGAGGAGTTTGAGTTCCTTGATCACGATGCCGCCGGTGTAAGTGTCGGTGCACATGCTCTGGTGCCCGATCGCGATGTCGATGGTCTCGGCTGCAGCGGGAAGCACGGCTCCCAGCAGCAGCGCCGTTCCGAGCAGAACGCATTTGTGATTCATTGAAGCCCCCGTGCGGATCGCGATCGTAGAGATGTCAAAGCTGCGGTGTCCCATCGCTGATCTCTTTCTGTGTGCGTCTCGTAGTCTTTCCCCGTTTCGGGGATTATTGGTCTGCGCTTCCCGCGCGACAAATCGAGACTGCCGATCACAGTCAATTAGTTGCCCAGATGCCTGCGCATATTTTCGGCAGCTCGCTTATTCCCTGGGCAGGAAGGGCTACCCGCGTCCCGCATGTCGAAGAGGGCGTCGAGACGGCGCACAATGATTTGCGACTTCCGGCACACTACGACGCCCTGCTCCTGCAATCGCCGCAGGCTGATGGTCACCCACTGCCGAGTCGCACCGACAATGTGGGCGAGGTCGGCATGGGTCCTGATTCCATAGGCATTGACCAGATGGAGCAGCAGATGCGCCAGCCGCTCGGTAATCGAGCGGGTGCCGAGCATCTGCACGAGGGCGGAATAGCACTTGCCCTTGAACGCAAGACCTTCGATCAAGCCGATTCCGAGTGCCGGAATCTGCATCACTAGGTTGCGCAGCGCCTTGCCGGGCAGCTGAACCACGCAACCGTTGGTGGTGGCAATGCCGGACCACAAATGAACGCTGGTCCCGAAGATATCCGGGCCACCGACAAAGTTGCCGGGATACCAATAGGCTAGCGTGATCTCGCGTCCCGACGGGGCGTTGTAAAACACACGAATCCGGCCGCTCTCGATGAGGTAGATGCCCTCGTGGGTAGTGCCCTGGCTGAAAAGCGTTTGCCCATGATTTAGCACGCGTCGCCGGCCATGGCTCAGCACCAGTTCGCGCTCGCGCGGCGACAACCACTGGAACAGCGGCGGCGGACCGGCCAGCAGCGTCGCGTTCTCGCTCAAGAGCAGGGCTTGCTGGCGGCAGGCGCGGGATGACGGCGTGCGCGGAGCCAAGGCAGGTTCCCGTTCGGCGCCAGCGGCATTGAGCTGCATGCGCTACTCCGCTCTCTTGTGGCGTATGCCTAGCAAACGGCGTGCCACGCCAACCCGCGACCGCTGGCACGCCCACATCGACCTGCGCGGCCGCAGCCTCGCGGACGTGCTCTGACGTGAGGGCAGCGCCTTCAGGTCCATCATCTTCGCGAGGCGCTTATCCTTCATCACCTTCGCGTTGACGCGGTCGCGATCGGCGCGCGATTTGTAAATGATGTAGGAGAAGAACACGGTCTCGCCTGTTTTCTGCTTGACGCTGCGCGGACGTTCGCTTTCCCCACTTGACGTCGTCGGCAATGCATTCGCGGAATTCGAGCGCGCCGTGTTCGCGCCAGATCTTG
>VAZQ01000680.1:1816-3751 GCA_005883115.1 Alphaproteobacteria bacterium
CGAATTCTCTTCTAGTTTGAAGGACGCCCGGTGCGCGGGGCAATGCGGGAACAAGAGCTTACTCGGACGCCATGTCGTGTGGGGAACAGGGCCTAGATCGATTGCCACTCGGACCTTGCGTGCGGCTTCGGCCTGAGCAACTTTCATGCGGTCGAAAGCTCGCAGCCGCACGGACGTTTGTTCCCCACACGTGTTTCCCGGTGCTACTGCTCCACGATCACCATCCAGCCGACGCCAAACCGATCGGCGACCATGCCGAAGCGCTTGGCGAAGAACGTCTTGCCGAGCGGCATGCGCACCTCTCCCCCGTCGGCAAGCGCCTTGAACATGCGATCGGCCTCGGCTTCGTCCTTGGCGTTCACGGACAGCGAGAAGCCCTCGAATTTGGGCTTGCCCTGCGCGCAACCATCAGACGCCATTACATCGGCGCCATTGATGCGAAAGCACGAATGCATGATCTTGTTCTCGCTGCCGGGCGGCACCATGCCGGGCGGCGGCGGCTCCGGGCTTTCCTTGTAGCGCATCATCATCTCGACCTTGGCCCCAAGCGCCTTCTTATAGAAGTTGAGCGCCTCCTCGCAGCGGCCGTCGAAGAACAGATAGGGTGTCACTGGCATGGTCTTTCTCCTTTCGAGATTGTTTGCGATGATCCAATTACCGGCATTCAAGCGGCTTGCGCTCGCTTCAGCGCCGCGATGTCGATCTTGCGCATCTGCAACATCGACCTCATGACCCGTTGCGCGGACCCTTCGTCGGTCAGCAGCTGTAGCAACACCGTCGGAATGACCTGCCAGGACAGGCCGAACTTGTCCTTGAGCCAACCGCAGGGCCCTTCCTCGCCGCCGTCGGCAAGCTTGCTCCAGAAGTAGTCGATCTCTTCCTGTGTTTCGCAGTGCACTTGGAACGACACCGCCTCATTGAACTTGAACTGGGGACCGCCGTTGAGCGCCAGAAATTTCTGGCCTGCGACTTCAAACTCCACGGTCATGACCGTCCCCGCCTGCTTGCCGTGGATCTCGAAGCCCTCTTTGCCGTAGCGGCTGATTTTTCCGACTTTGGAACTCTTGAACACGGACGCGTAAAATTTCGCGGCGTCTTCAGCTTGCGTATCGAACCACAGACAGGGTGTGATCTTTTGTGCGGCGATCGTCACGATCCTGCTCCTTTCATGTCTTGCAGATCATTGCGGCGGGTACCAAATCGGAGACTTATGCCTCACAGCGTCGCAGTTCTCGTCGGAAGGCTCTTGATGGCCCGAAGGTTGGTTTCATCGGTGTAGCGACGAGAGGAATGGTGGACGCCAACGGCCGGCCCAAGCTTTCAGCCTTCCTTGGCGCGTGAACGCGATCAAGATTTCGGCCCGACCAGCGCGAACATCGCGCCTTGCGGATCGAAGCATTGGATAATCCAGCTGCCGCCGGGAACTTGGTGCGGGCCGTTGAGAACTTGACCGCCGCCGCTCTTCACGCGCGTCATGGCGGCCTCAACGGCCGCAACGTTGAAATAGTAGAGCCAGAACGGCCCAGGCGTTTGCGGTGTCTTCGTCATGATGCCGCCGGACTGCGTGCCATCAATCGCGAAAGTTTGGTAGAGGCCCATCGGTCCCATGTCGAGCGCTTCGGCCTTGGTCCAGCCGAACAGGCCGGAATAGAACGCGAAGGCGCCTTCGAGGTCGCGTGCAGTTCGCGCCAGCCGATATGACCTGGCGTCCCCGCCGGCGCAGGCACCGGCGCCTCATCGCTCGTCCCTTTGAAGAGCATGAACCCCGCGCCATGTGGATCGCCGACAACGGCAAAACGGCCCACGCCAGGAATGTCTTCGGGGGCGCGATGGATGGCGCCGCCCGCCGATTTGACTCGTTTTGCATAGACGTCGACGTCGTCGACTGCGATATAGCCCATCCAGGCCGGCCGGACGCCGGCCCTGCGCGCATCT
>VAZQ01000014.1 GCA_005883115.1 Alphaproteobacteria bacterium
GCTGATCGCAATGGGATCGCCGCTTGGTGAATATTTGACCGCATTCGACACCAAATTGCTGAACGCTTGAACAAGAAGCTTGGGGTCGCCGCCCATCGGCAACGGTCCCGGACCAAACCGCTCCAGGATCTGCGAACCAGGCGCTATCTCCCGGTGCAACTGGCTGACCTCGCGCAGCAGTGCGGCGACATCGATTTCCTCCGGATGGAAGTAGAGGCCGGCACCGCCGTCGAACAGTCGCGAGGTATTCAGGAGATTGTCTATCAAATGCGTTATCCGCAACACCGCGCCGCGAACCTTGCTGGCGCGCTCATTGATTTCCTCGGTGGGCATGCGGTCTTTCAACTTGATTAGGCGTTGGGCGTGACCATCGATGATCGTCAATGGCGTACGGAATTCGTGTGAGGCCATGGACACGAAGTTGCGTTGGAGCAGAGCCAGACGCTGCTCCTGCGCCAGTTTCTCTTCCAGCATGGAGGCCTGGTGCGCGAGCACACGCTGGCTACGCATCAGCTCGATCGCGTTATTCCGAAAAACGACGGCGGCGCGAGCCATCTCGCCGATCTCGTCGCGCCGTTCCGTTCCGGGAATGACAATATCCGTGTCGTTGACCGCGAGACGGTGCATGCGGTCGGCCAGCTGCAACAGGGGGGTCGAGATCGAGCGGCTGATATAAAATAATGCGGCGACCACCATTACGCCTGCGATCGCCATCGCCAGACCGACGAGCCAAAGCGCCTGCCGATAGGCAACCGCAAGACGGGCGCTCGCCTCTTGCGCATTGGCGACCGCGCGGTCAGTGAGAAGGCCCAACGTGTCGCTCGCCGCATTGTACGCAGATCGGGAGCCCGCCATGTAAATGGCAAGCGCCTCGGCCTTGCGATCGGTGCGCGACAGAGCCAGCATCTGGTTGACGGTTTTTCTGTAATCGTTCCACCGCTCCTTGAACTGGGTGTAGAGCTCGTTCTCCGCTGCATCATGGCGAATCTGCTCGTAGCTACGCTCGGCTTGTGCAATGGAGCGATCCAATTGCTCCATCTCCTTTTCGGTTGCCGTGATCTGGGATGGCTCCGACGACAGCAGATTGCTGCCTTCAATCGCCCGAAAATCCGACGTGAAGTTGTTGAGATCACCGAGCACGCGGGTGTTCGGGAGCCACAGCTCGGCGATGTCTTCAGACAGGCTGTTAAAGTTGCTCAGCCGCGAAATGCTGAACAAACCGAGGATCACCACCAACAGAAAGAAAAACAAAAAAACTAAAGTAAGGTGGAATCTGATCGAACGCGGCTGGCGCATAGTGGCCGAATGTCAGGTTGATGAAACCATAGCTGCAAAGCGCGCATATCGCATCGAATATAGTAAGGTGCGTCAAACCGCGAAACCGGGTTTGCAGAAATTTTTGCTCGCAGGCCCCCGATATTAACTTAATATCCGGTTCCTTGGTCGAATCGGTGCCCGAACATGGCGGAAACGCGCAAAAAGGTCCTGTGCATTGAAGACGACCGCGAGACAGCGGCGCTGATTGCCGAAGAGCTTGTTGAGCGAGGCTTCGAAGTCAGCGTCGCTCATGACGGTCGGGCGGGTTTCGCCGCCATTTTGAAGAACATGCCCGACCTCGTTCTGTCCGATATCAGCATGCCGGTAATGTCCGGGTTCGAAGTGCTGGAACGGTTGACTGCGCTCGAGCCTCGCTTCGCGAAAATGCCATTCGTATTCCTGACCGCTCTGACGGATCGCGACAACGAGCTCAAGGGGCGCCAACTCGGGGCGGACGACTATGTCACCAAGCCGATCGATTTCGATGTGCTCACCACCATCATCAATGCGCGCCTCGCCGGCGTAGCACGTTGGGAGCTATGGCCGAAGCTCGTGCAGCTCAATGATCGTGAGGTGGAAACATTGACCTGGGTGGCGCGCGGCAAAACGTCGGCGGAAATTGCGCAGATTCTGGGCCTTACCAAGCGCACGGTCGATTTTCACATCGACAACGCGCGCACCAAGCTTGGCGCGGCGACCCGCACGCAGGCCGTCATCAAGGCGGCGACCGGCCGCCTCATCGAGCCGTAGCACCTGCGCAATCCGCGGCCGTGCGTCACTGCATGAAGATGGCGAGCGCCAACGCGAAGGGAGCGATGATAAGGCCAAGATAGACCCAAGTCCGATACCCCTCGGGATCTTTCGGAAGCATGAAGAGGTGGAGCAAGATCCACAGCCCGACGGCGACGCCCAAGGCGAGCCTGATAAGGTCGCCGGGGGTCTCATAGGCGGACCATATGCTTTCGTTTTGAGGCGTGCTGACGCGCGCCACCACCACCAGCAGCGCCCCAATAAAGAGGGCGCGAAGGACGATAGCCCCCATCCGAAGGATAACGGGAACCTCGGCCTTCGGTGAGCTGTTCTCAGGGGAAAGCCCCTGCCCGGATTGTTCTGTCGTGATCTTGGCGCTCATGGGTTCGGCGCTTCGATTTCCGAGAGCCTAGCGCGATGACTGACAAGCGCGCTTCCGACTGCCCGGTCGGGATGTTAGAGAAACTCATTACAGGATATAAGTTCCCTGGCCCGACAAGGTAATGCCGGCGACGCGGAACAGGGCCAACTCGCGAGCATTGCTCGCGGCTGCCGGGCTCGCGACCCGTGGCCTTGGCTGCCTCGGTCCGGCTGCGGGAGCCCAGAGGGCGCTCTTCGCCGCACGATCTGCCCCACAACGGGTGGCAGCACGCCAAAACAGGCTGAGCCCGGGCCCCGCTGCGATGACAACCGATAGTCCGCAGCTATCCTTCACTCCAACGCTGTTATTAGGTGTCCACCTCGGCGTGGCCTCGTGCGTGTGGCGTTCTCGGCCCGGCCTCACCCCGTCTGCCCAGAAACAGTATCTGCAGCGCCGGGACGACGAGAAGCAGCATGATCGGTCCGACCAGCATGCCCCCAACCACCACGGTGGCGAGCGGACGTTGAACTTGGCTGCCAATTCCGGTCGAGATTGCGGCCGGAAGCAGGCCGATGCAGGCCGACAAGGTCATCATCAAGATAGGCCGCATCTGCTGTTCGGCGGCATGGAACATTGCCTCGACGGTGTCCAAGCCAGTTGCGGCAACCTGGCGATAGCCGTTGACGATAAGGATTCCGCTCATAACGGAAACTCCGAACAGCGAGATGAATCCGATGGCGGCGGAAATGCTGAACGCCAGTCCGGAAACGTACAATCCCAAAATGCCACCGCAGACTGCAAACGGAATTCCGAGCAGAGCCATGAGACAATCGCGGAATGAATTAAACATCCCGTAGAGGAGCATCATGATGAGCGCGAGAGTGATCGGGAGGATGACGGCAAGCCGGTTCTTTGCCTGTTGCAACGACTCGAATTCCCCGGCCCATTCAATGCGATAGCCGGTTGGCAGCGTCACATTGCGCGCAATCCTCTCCTGCGCCTCCGCGACAGCGCTTGCGAGGTCCCGACCCCGCACACTGAATTTGAGCGGTACGAAACGCTGGTTGCGCTCACGAAAGATGTAGGAGGCACCCGTATCGAGGGTAATGGTTGCGAGATCACTCAACGGTATGTAGGCATTGCCGCTGTCGGTCTGAACGCCGACTTTGATGTTATTCACTGCTTCGATGCTGTTCCTATATTCGGGCGCAAGCCGCACGGTCACATTGAACTGTCGATCGGATTCCAGCAGGGTCGTGGCAACGGTGCCGCCCAGCGCGGCTTGAATGACCATATTGAGGTCGCTGACATTCAGCCCGTAGCGTGCCGCCTTTTCGCGATCGACCTTGATGTTCAGGTTAGGTTGCCCGAGCACCCAAAAAACACCGAGATCGGCAACTCCCCTGACCTGACTCATTTCGCGCATCGCCTGTCTGGCAATCTGCTCCAGAGTGGCGAGATCGCGACCAATGATCTTGATCGAGTTGGCGCCCTTGACCCCCGAAATACCCTCCTCGACATTGTCCTGAATATATTGCGAGAAGTTGAAGCCGATTCCCGTGAACTCATTCGCGAACTCGGCCTGCAATTCGTCAATCAGCTTGGCTTTGGTCCTTCCTTTGGCCCATTCTTCAAACGGCTTTAGCGGCACAAAAAATTCGGCATTGAAGAATCCGGCGGCGTCGCTGCCGTTGTCGGGCCGGCCATGCTGAGAAACCACCGTAATAGCCTCCGGGTGACGAAGCAGGATCTCCCGGATCCTGTCGACAATCGGCATACCGGCTTCCAGCGATATGGTCGGCGGCATCGTCGCTCGAATCCAGAGATTGCCTTCCTCAAGCGTCGGCAGAAATTCACCCCCCAGCCGCAACCCGAGGAAGCCCGTCACCGCGAGAAAGAGCAGCCCCATGGCCACCGTGAATCGGCGATACGTGAGCGACCAACGCAGCACTGGCGTATAGGTCGAACGTAGCGCCCTCACGACCGCAGTCTCGACCTCGCTGATGTGTTCGGGGAGCAAGAGGGAGGCGAGACACGGCGTCACTGTGAACGTCGCGATCAGTGCTCCCACCAACGCATAGGCATAAGTGCGCGCCATCGGCGCGAAGATCTGGCCTTCAACACCCTGCATCGTGAATAGCGGGATGAAGGCGGCTACGATGATCGCCGTCGAAAACAGCACGGCCTTGTTGATTTGGAGAGCGCTGATCAGAATGAGCCGCAACCGGTCAGTCCATGTCTGCGGGCCAGATGCATCCGTCTCGCCTGTTGGATCGGGCCCCCACTGTCCTGCTGCCAACTGCTGCAATAGCCCTCGTCTTTGTTCAGGTCTGGCCTGAAAGTTTCGATAGATATTTTCCACGAGAATCACTGCTGCATCGACAATAATGCCGAAATCAACGGCACCCACCGACAACAAATTTGCGTCTTCATTTCGAACCACCAGAATGATGATGCTGAAGAACAACGCGAACGGAATGTTGGCGCCGACGATGATCGCGCTGCGCAGATCCCCTAAGAAAAGCCACTGGATGAAGAAGATGAGCAGGCAGCCGAACACCAGATTGTGCAGCACCGTCGTGGTGGTGACCGAGACCAGCGTGGTTCGGTCGTAGAAGGGGACCAGTTTCACGCCGGGGGGCAAGCTCCCATCATTGTTAATTTTGTCGACTTCCGCACGCACCCGCGCCACGACGTCATTCGTGTGCAGCGTACGGTTCATAATGACGATCGCCGCGACCACGTCGTTCTCTTTGTCGCGACCGGCTTTGCCGAGCCGGGGCACGTGACCGACGGAGACCCTGGCAACATCTCTCACGAATACCGGGACGCCGTTCGATTGAGAAAGCAGGACATTCTCGATGTCGCCGACCTTGTATCCCTGCGTCAAATCTGCCGAACCGCCGCTGTCCATGAGCCCCACTCCACGGACATTGACGGACTGCTGACCCATGTTGATGGTGCGGCCGCCCACGTTGACGTTGGCATTGCCGATGGCTGCGATGACCTGAGGGAGCGTGACATTGTAAGCATCGAGCTTGTGCAGATCGACTTCGACATCGTACTGCTTAGTAGTTCCGCCCCAAGTATTGACCTGGACCACGCCGGGAACAGTAAGGAGACGACGTTGCAAGATCCAATCCTGGACCGTGCGCAGGTTCGTCAATCCGAAATTTGGCGGTCCCACCAGCTGATATCGGAAGATTTCGCCGACTAGGCTCGTGCCCTGGATGGTCGGCTGCACATTATTCGGCAAGCTCACGTTTTGTTGCAGGTTGATAGCGGTCTGCGTGAGAGCAAAGTAATAGTCGACACCGTACTGGAATACGACACGAACGAATGACAGGCCGTAGAACGAGGTCGAGCGAATGACGTTCACTCCCGGTGTCGGAGCAAGCCCGACCTCCAGCGGGATGGTGTAGTAACGCTCCATCTCTTCGGCCGAGAGGCCCGGCGCCTGAGCGGTGATCTCGAGGATGACCGGCGCTGGATTGGGATAGGCCTCGATGTTCAGTTTGCTGAACGCGATCAGGCCAGCGCCGATAAAAACCAAAAGGCACAGCAGAACGATCGGACGGCGGGTCAGTCCGAATGCCAGGAGTGCCTTCAGCATCGGCGCCCTCTCAACCCGCCCTGCCTCGCCGCTCGAGCGAGAAGATCACCGCGATGCCGTGGCCAGAGCATTGCTCAGGAACAGCGCGCCTTCGGTAGCGACCAGCTCACCCGGCTGGACGCCCTCGAGGATCTGCCGGTAGCCGTCCTGCTGCAGGCCGACTTTGACCGTGCGTTTGGTGAATCGGCGCCGGTCGGCGGTGACCCACACCGTCATTGTGCCGTCGCCTTCGCGCACGACGCCGTCGAGCGGAACCGCGACGGAGCGGACGGGGGCGCCGGTGCGAATCGCGAATGTGGCGAACATTCCCGAGCGCAATTCATCGCGCGGGTTCTGCACTTCGGAACGGATGAGGACTCGACGAGTCATAGGGTCGACCATGGAGGCGATGGTGGAGATGCGCCCCTCGAATATCCGCTCCGGAAAAGCGCTGACCTTGACTTTGACCTCCTGCCCGACGCGAAACGCCGGGCTGTCGTTCTCGGGGACGTTCGCGAGCATCCACATCGTCGAGATGTCCGCCACCAAATAGGGCGCGGGGGGATTTCCCGGTTGGACGAACAGTCCCGGTGCCGCGTTGCGGGCGGTAACTCGTCCGGCGATGGGGCTCGGAACGACCAGGATCGGATCGGCCTTGCGCTCGGCAATGATGCGATCGATTTCGGAATCGGCCTTGCCGAACAGGCGTACTGAATCGCGTGCCGCCCGCAGCGCGCCTTCGGCGGTTTGCTGGTCCGAGGCCGCCTGCTCCATGTCTTTTTGCGATACCGCGCGTGTCTTGTAGAGCTCGCGCAACCGGGCAAGATTCCGGGTCGTGAACTCCAACACCCCCGCGGCGGCGATCAAGGTCGACTCTGCCTGCAGGAGATCGGGGCTGTCGATCGTGAACAGCGTCTGCCCCT
>VAZQ01000015.1 GCA_005883115.1 Alphaproteobacteria bacterium
GCGGCGACGACCGAGCACATCCGCGTAGGTTCAGGCGGCGTCATGCTGCCAAACCATGCCCCGCTGATGGTGGCCGAGCGCTTCAAGGTCCTCGAGGCGTTGTTTCCCGGTCGCATCGATCTCGGGCTCGGCCGCGCGCCCGGGACGGATCCGGTCACATCCTATGCGCTGCGGCGGCGGCAGGATGCCGGCGAGGACGACTTCCTGGAGCGCTTTCAGGAGCTTCTTCTGTTCGAGAGCAACGGCTTTCCGGAAGGCCACCCATTCCGTTCGGTGCGTGCGATGCCGCAGGATGTCGCGCTGCCGCCGATCTGGCTCTTGGGATCGAGCGGCTACAGCGCGCAGCTCGCCTCCGTCGTGGGGGCGGGATTTTCCTTCGCGCATCATTTTGCCGATCACGACGCCGTCGGCGCAATGCTGAACTATCGCGATGGGTTCAAGCCGTCCCCAACGCGAAGCACGCCTTACGCCATTCTGGCCTGCGCTGCAGTCTGCGCCGACAGTGAGGCAGAAGCGGAACGGCTCACCTCCACGATCGATCTCAACTTCGTGCGACGCAGCCGCGGCGAATATGCGCCGCTAGCAAGCCCGGAGGAGGCAGCCGCTTATCCCTATTCGCCGGCTGAACGCGCACTGATCGCGCGCAATCGCAGGAGGGTGTTCGTCGGCACCAAGGCAACCGTGCTGGAGCGACTCTCGCCCCTGATCAGCGCCACCAAAGCCGATGAAGTGATGATCACCACCATGATCCACGACCACACGGCCCGCCGGCATTCCTACGAACTGCTCGCAGAAGCATTTGCGCTGCAGCCCTGAGATCCGGCCTGCCCCGCGCCGCACATTTCTCGTGCCAGTTGCTTTGGGGCGGGGAAAGCGTGAAATTGCACGGCGCGACGGGGGACATCGTCTCCAGCCGGCAGCATTCAGAGGAGGTCGCCTTGGGTAAGCAGTTCTCGCTCGCGTCAACCGACAAATTTCAGTTGGGTGCCTACCGGGCCGATCCAGCGGGCCCGGCAAAAGGCGGCATTGTGGTCATCCAGGAAATTTTCGGCGTCAATCATCACATCCGGGCGGTTTGCGACCGGCTCGCGGGCGAAGGTTATGCTGCGCTGGCGCCTGCCTTGTTCGATCGTCAGGAGAAGAATTTCGAATGCGGCTATAGTCCCGATGAAATCGCGAATGCGCGCAAATTCGTCGCCAACCCGGATTGGGGCGCCATGCTGCGCGACACTCAAGCCGCCATCGATGAGCTCAAGAAAGATGGTCCCGTCGCCATCATGGGCTTCTGCATGGGTGGCACGATCGCCTTCCTAGCGGCTTGCAAGCTCAATGGGCTTTCGGCTGCGGTGTGCTATTACGGCGGGCAGATCGCCAAGAATGCCGATGAGAAGCCGAAGGTACCCACGCAGATGCATTTCGGCGATCAGGATGCGTCGATCCCGATGACCGACGTCGAGACGATCAAGAAAAAGCGTGGTGGTGACAGCGAGATTTACGTCTATGCGGGCGCGGGGCACGGCTTCCATTGCGACGAGCGGGGGAGCTTCCATGAAGCGAGCGCCAAGACCGCCTGGCAGCGCGCCATGGATTTTCTCAACGAGCACGTCAAGAAGTGACGTGGGCGTAGCACGCAGCATCCATCGCGGACGCAGCATCCATCGCCTTGTTATTTGATAGATGCGCGGATCGAGCCCGCGCATCTATCGCGTCCCCGGACGGCTGCGAGAGCGTCGTGCGCTATTAAGCCTGCGCCGCGGCAACCCCGACCGGACAGCTCACGCCCGTCCCGCCGAGGCCGCAATAGCCCATCGGATTCTTCGCCAAATACTGCTGGTGGTAGTCCTCGGCAAAGTAGAATGGGGGCGCATCGAGGATTTCGGTGGTGATTGACCCAAAGCGCTGCGCCTTGAGCTGCGTGCCGTATACCTCTTTCGATGCTTCCGCGGCTCGGCGCTGATCCGCGGTGAAGGCATAAATGCCGGAGCGATATTGCGTGCCCACGTCGTTGCCCTGGCGCATGCCCTGGGTCGGATCATGATTTTCCCAAAATGTCTTAAGCAGCTGCTCATAGGTGACCTTCTTCGGGTCATAAACCACAAGCACCACCTCGTTATGCCCGGTGCGGCCGGAACAAACTTCCTCGTATGTCGGATTGGGCGTATAGCCTCCCGCATATCCGACCGCCGTGATGTAAATGCCTTCGCCCAATTCCCAAAACTTGCGCTCAGCGCCCCAGAAGCAGCCCATCCCGAACATTGCCATTTCAAAGCCAGCCGGGTACGGCCCCTGCAGCGGCCGTTGAAAAATGAAATGCTCCCGCGCCGTCGGGATCGGTGTCGTGCGGCCAGGCAGCGCCTCAGCCGCGGACGGCATTCCAAGCTTCTTGTTGAACATGAACATGGCCACGTCTCCGCTGGTGCTGAAGCAATATAGGCGCGGCGCGGCCCGCGCGCATCTGCATTGACGCCGCTCACCCCATCACATTGCAGCCAGTCCCGAGCAGAGCGCCGCGTCACGGCCACGCGAGTGGAGACCAGTGTGGCTCGCATCCCCATATCGCCCGCGCCGAGGAAACCTTATGCTGCCGCTGCATGAACGCCGACCCTTTCGAGGACGGCGAAGATCAAGCTGGAGGAACTGCGAATGCGTAGTCTTGTCGTGATCTCTGCGTGTGCCGCGCTCGTGATCGGGTCTGCCGCCCAAGCGCAACAGGCCGCTCCGCCGGCAGCGCCACCGCCTTATGGCGAGTCGATCAACCTCGAGCAGGCGAAAACAATCGTGGACGCCGCCATGGCCGAGGCCAAGAAGAACAACTGGCTCATGGCAATCACGGTGGTCGGCCCGGCCGGTGATCTCGTCTATTTCGCCAAAATGGACAACACGCAACACGCCTCGGTCACGATCTCGCAGCACAAGGCGCGCGCGGCTGCGATCTTCCGGCGGCCGACCAAGGCCTTCGAGGAGAATCTCGGTAAAGGGTTCGAATTCCTCTATCAGCTGACCCTCGATGGCATGATCGCGTCGCAGGGCGGGGTGCCGCTGATCTCCGGCGGCAAGCTGATCGGGGCGATCGGCTGCAGCGGCGGCGCGGGACCACAAGATCTGCAGACCTGCATGGCCGGCGTGAATGCCCTGAAATAGCAGCGCAGGCGACACTATGCGACGGGCTGCGGCCGCAACGCCTGCAGCCCGTTTCAATCGCGCGCGTAACCGATGAGCGGCTTTTTCTTTCGTCCGAGCAGAATCAGGATGGCGCCGATGATGGCGAGCACGAGCGAGACCGGCTGATCGAGAAAGTAGGGCTGAACCAGGCCGTGCCAGACCCATGTGCCGACACGGCGCTCGACCTCCGGCTGCAGCGATGTCAGGGAGTTTTGATGGATGTTCGACCAGGTCGACTCCACGGTGCTGATGTAGACGGTCTGGTCGGCGATGGATTTGGTGCCGTCATAGACCAAAAAAATGAATCCGAGAGCAAGCGACAACAGACCGACGAACCTCAGCACAAACCGGATCATGGCGTTCTACGCGCGAACATGCACTGCCCCGTTACCGCTTACCCCGCTCGCGGGTCCCGTTCAATTGGGCTCTCGCTATCGCCACTCGCGAGACTGCGGATGATGGCAGCGGGCCCCCATCGGCTTGCCTTGAGCGATGGGCGCTCGATCCGCTACCTTTGGCCGGCCGGCCATCCGCCAAGGGGTTTATAAGGGGTTGAGATGTCTTCGAAAAGCGATGGCCGCGGTGCACGACCGACATTCACCGACCAGGAAGCGCTGCTGTTCCACAGCCAGGGCCGTCCGGGCAAGCTCGAAGTGGTGGCCACCAAGCCGATGGCCACCCAGCGCGATCTGTCGTTGGCGTACTCGCCCGGCGTCGCTATTCCGGTGCTTGCCATCGCCGAGGACGAGGATCGTGCCTTCGATTACACCACCAAGGGCAATTTTGTCGCCGTCATCACGAATGGCACCGCGATTCTAGGCCTTGGCAATCGGGGCGCGCTCGCGGCCAAACCCGTGATGGAAGGCAAGGCAGTTCTTTTCAAGCGCTTCGCCGATATCGACTCCATCGATCTTGAAGTTTCCTCCGAAGATCCCGATGAGATCGTCAATTGCATCAGGCTGCTCGGCAAGAGCTGGGGCGGTATCAACCTCGAGGACATCCGCGCCCCGGAATGCTTTGTCATCGAGCAGCGGTTGCGGGAGCTGCTCGACATTCCTGTGTTCCACGACGATCAGCACGGCACTGCGATCATTGCCGCGGCCGGCCTAATGAATGCACTGGATCTCACCGGGCGCGATATCAAATCCACCAAGCTCGTGTGCAACGGGGCTGGCGCCGCCGGCATCGCCTGCCTCGAACTGCTCAAAGCGATCGGATTTACACCCAGTAACATCATCCTCTGCGACACCAAGGGCGTCATCTATCAGGGCCGCACCGAGGGTATGAATCAGTGGAAATCGGCGCATGCGGTGAGAACGTCCGCCCGCACCCTGGCCGAGGCGCTGGCGGGCGCCGATGTGTTCTTCGGATTGTCGGTTAAAGGCGCGGTGACCAAAGAGATGGTGAAGTCGATGGGGGCAAAGCCCATCATCTTCGCCATGGCCAATCCCGATCCGGAAATTACCGCCGAGGAGGTGGCGCAGGTGCGCAACGACGCCATCATGGCGACGGGACGTTCCGACTACCCCAATCAGATCAACAACGTGCTCGGCTTTCCCTACATCTTTCGTGGCGCGCTCGATGTGCGCGCGACCGCCATCAACATGGAGATGAAGATTGCGGCCGCGAAGGCGCTGGCTGCGCTCGCGCGAGAGGATGTTCCCGATGAGGTCGCCGCCGCGTATGGCATCCGGCCGAAATATGGGCCCGAATACATCATTCCGGTCCCGTTCGACCCGCGGCTGATCTCGTTCATTCCCCCCGCCATCGCCGCTGCCGCCATGGACAGCGGCGTGGCCCGGCGACCGATCATCGATATGGATGCTTACCGGGCGCAGTTGCGCTCGCGGCGCGACCCAGTAGCCGGGTTTCTCCAGCGCGTTTACGAGCGGCTGCGGCGACGTCCGCAACGGGTCGTGTTCGCCGAAGGCGAAGAAGAGCAGGTCATCCGCGCCGCGGCGAGCTTCGTTCACGAGGGACTTGGGACGGCGCTGCTCGTCGGGCGCGAGGACCGCGTGCGCGAGAGCGCTCGCGCGCTGGGTATCGAGTTGGGCGGCGGGATCGAGATCATCAATGCCCGACTTTCGCAGCGTAACGCAGCCTACGCCGCCTTCCTCTACGAGCGGCTCCAGCGCGACGGCTTTCTCCAGCGCGACGTCCAACGTCTGGTCAACCAGGACCGCAACCATTTCGCCGCCTGCATGGTGGCGCTCGGCGATGCCGACGCGATGGTGACTGGCGTCACGCGCAACTTCTCGGTGGCACTCGCGGATGTGCGCCGCTGCATCGATCCTAAGCCGGGCCATCGCGTGATGGGCGTGTCGCTGGTGCTTGCACGCGGGCGTACTGTCCTGGTGGCGGACACCGCTGTGACCGAGATGCCCAATGCGGACATTTTGGCAGACATCGCCATCGAAGCCGCGGGTGTCGCGCGCCGCTTCGGCTATGAACCACGCATCGCCCTGCTGGCGTTCTCGACATTCGGCCACCCCCCGGGGGAGCGTTCGGCGCACGTGCAGGGAGCGGTGCGCATCCTCGATCAGCGGCGCGTCGATTTCGAATATGACGGCGACATGGCTGCCGATGTCGCTCTCAATATGGAGCTGCGCGAGGCCTATCCATTCTGCCGGCTGTCAGGCCCGGCCAATGTGCTGATCATGCCGGCGTTCCATTCGGCGTCGATATCGACCAAGCTGTTGCAAGAGCTCGGCGGAGCCACCGTAATAGGTCCGATTCTGGTCGGACTGGACCAGTCGGTGCAAATCGCACCGCTTTCGGCCAATGACGCCCAGCTGGTCAATATTGCCGCGCTCGCGGCGTTCAATGTCAGCGGGTGAAGCCGCGGAGAGACCACATGAGCGATAAGCTGCGCGGCGTAATTGCCNNTGCGACGGCCGTGGATGAGGAAGGTGAGCCCGATTGCGCCCGCTCGGCCACGCTGGCCCGTTTTCTGCTCGCGAACGGCTGCGACGGACTGAACGTGCTGGGGACCACGGGGGAGGCGACCTCCTTCTCGCTCGAGCAACGCAAGCGCCTGATGACCGGTTACCGGGAGAAGGGCCTGCCGCTCGATCGTCTCATGGTCGGCACCGGTGCCGCCGCGGTGGCCGATGCAGTGGCGCTGACGCAGCACGCCGCTGAGCTGGGCTTCGCAGGCGCGCTGCTTCTGCCGCCATTCTACTACAAAGGCGTGCCGGACGAGGGACTCGTCGGCTATATCGAGGAGATCGTGAGCGCGACGAGGGCAAAACCGATCCCGCTTTATCTTTACCACTTTCCCGCCCAGTCCGGCCTGCTGTGGCCTATTCCTCTGGTCAAACGCCTGCTCGAAACGTTTGGCACCCGTATCGTCGGGCTCAAGGATTCGTCTGGCGATATGGCCTATGCGCGCCAAGCGGCGGCGATCTCGCCTGCGTTCGACGTGTTCCCCTCGACCGAAGCGGTGCTGATGCAAGCACGTTCCGGGGAGTTCGCCGGCTGTATTTCGGCCACCGCCAATCTCAACGCCGATTTATGCGCGCGCGCGTGGCGCAGCAGCGATGGGGAGGCTCTCGACGCCGCGGTTCGCATCCGCAAACTGTTCGATGGCAAGCCGCTGGTCCCCGGCGTCAAGGCGCTCATCGCCCATATTCATGGCGATGCAGCCTGGGCACGGGTCAAGCCGCCGCTGAGCGCGTTTCCCGCCGGTGAGCAGGCGATCGTGGCTGCCGCCTATGAGAGGCTGCGCGGCGTCCCGCTCAAAGCCGCCTAGGCTCGCCGCCGCTGTCCAGGCGAGGTAAGAAAGTTCGCCCTACCCACCGCCCATCCAACGACAATTGAAACGCTGGACCAGGTGATTTAATCGTTTCTGCTTGATCCTGACTGCCGTTGACGCTTAGGGAGCTGGCGACTATAAGCCCCGTCTTGGCGGCGAGATGCTCGCCGCCGCTTGCTTTTATGGATGCCGAGCCGCACGACAATACGCCGGGCGAGCGGCCGCCCGCCAACGAGCGTAGCCATGCCCAATACTTCTTCTGCCCGTAAGGCAGTCCGTCAGATCGCCCGGCGCACGGAAATCAACAAGTCGCGCAACTCGCAGATGCGCAGCCTCGTGCGCAAGGTCGAGGAAGCAATCGCGGGAGGCGATCGCAGCACGGCGCTTACGGCGCTGAAGGAAGCAGAGCCGGTGATCATGCGCGCGGCGCAGAAGGGCGTCGTGCATGCCAATGCGGCAAGCCGCAAGGTATCTCGCCTGGCTCACAAGGTCGCCAAGCTCGCTACCTAGTTCGCCCGCACGCCTTCACAAAGAGCCGAGCCTTATCAACGATCGCGGCGAACAGCGCAGCTCGCCGCGACCAGCGCAGCGGGGACATTGCGCGCACCCGGATCGCATTTGGCAACCGACGATGATTAGCATCTCGTGCTTGCTGTTCAAAAACTGTCACACAAAATTACGATAATCGCGCGATCGGTTATTGCGCTGACGAACTCGCGTTTGTGGCGGGGGCTACCCTCTATTTCCGCACATGGAAATAACTGTGTGCAGAATGGTTTAAAGGGAAAGCACCCATGAGGGCTTTGATTTCTGTCATTTTCGAACACAGGAACCTTTTTATTTGAAATGAAAATCGTCCTCTCGTACCGGCGTCAGGGCGCGGCCGCGGACGCTTCGAATAGCCAAGCGAATTCAAAATATTATCGTATGCTGAATGCTCTGAGCCGCAACGGCTGAACTGCGCAGCTTGTCGTGTCGCGCACAGCGCAGGCGAGCGCGGGCATTGCAGGGGGGCTGCGCCATGCTACTTTCAAACCGCCGCTGGGCCAGCGGCGGTTCTCAGTAAAAGGTCGTGCTTAAGCTCATCGAAGATGAGCGCGGGTGAGTCATGCCTCATGTCCTGAGCTTCGGATCGGCAAGTGCTTGGTCACTGTGGAGATTAAGTGCGCGCGAGGATGTCGAGTTTCTGCTGATCACCAAACAAGCGTTGGTTCGAAACCCGTGCACAGCCCTCACGAGAATGGGCGAGCAATAAGGGGGGTCACATGGCAAGAGTGAGGGTTAACATGGCTCGCGGTATGGGCCGCCAGCCGGACGGCCGTTTGCTTCATTTCATTATCGCTGCTCGAGGCCCAGCCCCACCGCCGCACTGAGCATCGGCCTCGGCTGCGCCTACTTTTTCCCACAGCTTCCTTGCCGGCCGGCTGGCCGCATAACCTCCGCCTCACGTTTCGCGTCGAAGTATCGCGTCCCCCCGCGTTCCCATCGGTTTGCGCCATCAACGAGATACGCAATGACGAGCATGGATCTGGACGGCTGGACACGCGTGAAGGACCGTCTTCGCGCCGAGGTCGGTGACGACGTCTACACGAGCTGGTTCGCGCGCCTGGAACTCGACGGCAGCGAAGGAGATACCGTCAAACTGTCCGTACCCACGCGCTTTCTCAAGAGCTGGATCCAGTCCCACTATGCGGAGCGGGTGCTGGCCTGCTGGCAGGCCGAACAGCCGAATTTTTCGCGGATCGAGCTCACGGTCCGCTCCGCGGTGATCCGCACGCTACCGCCAAAAATAAAGCAGACGGAGATTGCGGCCCCTCAACGCGACAGCCGCGAAGTCAAGCTCAATGGCTTTGACCTCCGCCATACGGTTGGACCGATCTCGGCCGTGCACGAGGCGCTGGGCGGCTCGCCGCTTGATCCGCGCCTCACGTTCGAGACGTTCGTGATCGGACGCAGCAACACGCTCGCCCATGCGGCCGCCAAGCAAGTCGCGCAGGGCAGGCGAGGCGATGTCGTCATGTTCAACCCGCTCTATATTCACGCGGGAGTGGGGCTCGGGAAGACACACCTGCTGCAGTCACTGGCGTGGGCCGGCAACATCACCGCCGAGCGCAAGGTGCTGTATCTGACCGCGGAGAAGTTCATGTACGGCTTTGTCGCGGCGTTGCGGGCGCAGAATGCGCTGGCATTCAAGGATGCGCTGCGCACCATCGACGTCCTGGTGATCGACGATCTGCAGTTCCTCCAGGGCAGGTCGACCCAGGCCGAGTTCTGTCACACGCTTAACGCCCTCATTGACGCCGGGCGCCAGGTCGTGATCGCCGCCGATCGGCCTCCTTCGGATCTCGAAAGCTTGGACGAGCGTGTGCGCTCACGGCTCGCCGGCGGCCTCGTAGTCGAAATGGGATCGCTCGGCGAGGAGCTACGGCTCGAAATCCTCAAATGCCGGGCAGCCGCCGCCAGGCAGCATCATCCCGGATTCGATGTTCCGCTCCCGGTGCTGGAGTTCATCGCAAAAAGCGTAACCCACAACGGCCGCGATCTCGAAGGCGCGCTCAACCGCCTTTTGGCTCACAGCAAGCTGACCGGCCAGCCAGTCACGCTCGAAATGGCCGAGCGCGAGGTGCGCGACTTGATCCGTCCGCAGGAGCCCAAGCGGGTAAAAATCGAAGACATTCAGCGGGTGGTGGCGCGGCAATACAACGTCAGCCGCGCGGACCTTCTGTCGTCGCGGCGCACAGCCAATGTGGTGCGTCCGCGCCAGGTAGCGATGTATCTCGCCAAGACCCTGACATTGCGTTCGCTCCCGGAGATCGGTCGACGGTTCGGCGGTCGCGACCATACCACGGTGCTACACGCCGTGCGAAAGATCGAAAATCTCGTGGGCACAGACTCCGCGCTCGCCGAAGAGATCGAGCTGCTCAAACGCCAATTGCAGGAGTAGGGGCGCTGCGTCGAGGCTGAGGGGCCACCGCCAAGCCAAAAAAACGCCGGTTGGAGCTAGGCATGCCCGGCCGCAGTCGACCGCCGGCAGTCGTGGGCGCCCCCGCCCGGGGGACTGCTGCCAAATGCGTTGGGTAAGTGGGGGCTTCGGTCGGCCTCGGGCCTTGCGAAAAACGCGCGCACGCGCCAACTTCCCTACCCCCTTCGAGGCCCCCCAACGCGAGCAGGCGGATGGAAACAATGAAAGTCACCGTCGAACGCGCAGCGCTGTTGAGATCGCTCGGCCACGTCCATCGTGTGGTCGAGCGGCGGAACACCATTCCAATTCTCGCCAATGTGCTGATCAAGGCGGAGAAATCCAGACTCGCCTTCAAAGCGACCGATCTTGATGTCGAGATCACGGAAACGATCTCCGCCGAGGTGGGCCCCGGCGGCGCGACCACGGTTCCCGCGCACATGTTCTACGAGATCGTCCGTAAGCTCCCGGAAGGTACCCAGATCGTGATCGAGGCCTCCGGCGATCGCGCCGTGCTGACGATCCGCGCCGGTCGTTCCCGTTTCACCTTACAAACGCTGCCGGAGAGCGATTTTCCGGATCTTGCGGCAGGCGACATGACGCACACCTTCAAGGTCGCGGCCGCGGATCTCAAACGACTCGTCGACAAGACTCAATTCGCCATCTCAACCGAGGAGACGCGCTATTATCTCAATGGGATTTACCTGCACAGCGCTGGCACCGCCAAATCGCCTACGCTGCGTGGGGTCGCGACCGACGGGCATCGCTTGGCGCAGTTCGAGCTGCCGCTGCCCGCCGGCGCCAGCGGCATGCCTGGCATCATCGTCCCACGCAAGACCGTCGCCGAGATGCAGCGTCTGATTGAGGACAATGACGCCGAGGTCACTGTGGAGCTGTCCCAGGGGAAGATACGTTTCCGGCTCGCCGAGACGGTGCTCACCTCCAAGCTGATCGATGGCACGTTTCCGGACTACGTGCGCGTCATTCCTGTCGGCAATGACAAGAAACTCACGGTCGACAAGAAGGCGTTCGAACAGGCGGTGGACCGTGTCTCCACCGTCTCGAGTGAGCGCGGCCGCGCAGTCAAGCTGTCGTTGAGCAATGGGAAACTCATGCTGTCCGTGACCAACCCAGATTCCGGCAGCGCGACCGAAGAAATCGAAGTGGAGTACGGGTCCGAGCCGCTGGATATCGGCTTCAATTCCCGTTATCTGCTCGATATCGCCGCGCAACTCGAAGGCGAAGCCGCGGTGCTGAAGCTCGCCGATCCCGGTTCGCCGACGCTGATCCAGGACCGCGACACCAAGGGCGCGCTCTACGTGCTGATGCCGATGCGGGTGTAGCAGGCCAACTGCGTCATAGTCGCCAGCGGCCTTTTCGCGATCGCACGCCTGATACCGGTTCGCTTCGCGAACTCTCCTTCTGTTTCGGCACCCGGTGATCTGCGTCTGCGCAGACGTGATTGCGTCCTAACTGCGCTCCCGATCTCAAGCTCGTCCCCGCAAACGCGATGAAGGCGTGTGCTGCGGGTCCAGTTTATTTCATAGCCGCTCATCGCCCTTTTGGTCGTCGTGCTCAATGACGGTGGGTTCGTCATAGCCGCGGCGGCTGCTGTAGAAGGCAAGCGCCATGAGGCCGCAGCCGATCACCAATCCGAACATCACGCCAACGCCCAAGAGCGCGTAGCCCCAGTCCGGCAACTCGATGCCGCCGGAATGCGCGGTCCAACCCTCATAGGCGACCCATGCGGCACCCCCGAGCAGCAGGATCAGCACGATGACCGCAATCCAGCCGCCGGGCATCGCGTTCTCCTCCGGATGACTCCTTACGAAGCGATGGGCCCGGCACCGAAAGACGGCTACGGATCTATTTCGCTTTCTTCGGCTGGATTTGCTGCTGTTGCTGCATCGGGGAAGCGGGCTGCTGCATGGGTGAACGCGGCAGCATCTGCTGGTCGTTGAAGGCGCGCTGGGCCGCCTCGTAGTCTGCGGGCGGCGTATTGGCGCGCTCGTAGAGCCTTTGCGCCATGGTGAGCAGCGCGGTGCGGGTTTGCGGATCGCTCGTCGTGTGCGCCAGCGCCAGGCACTGCGCCGCGGTCTCCTTCAACTCGTCGGCTCGGTCTACCATTGGCAAGACCCCCCATTCGCCGCCGCAGGAATGAGCATACTGCCACCTAGGCGTAACCGCCAGTGTGACGCGGCTCACCAATTATGCAATTTGGTTAAGC
>VAZQ01000681.1:0-524 GCA_005883115.1 Alphaproteobacteria bacterium
AGTAACGTCACGGTTGTGCCGGCGACCGCGAGCTTAGCAAGTTCGGCATATATTTTTCGTTGTGGTCTTCAGCCGATGCCGAGACGCCTGCGAGAATTACACTGACTCATTGAAAATGGGTAAAGCGCGAGCCCGGATGCGCTTCCAGTCGCACCTGGCCACTTGTGGGGGCGAGCGAACTCGCCGTCGTACTCGATTTCGTGAAGCCACAACGGCCCCGAAGGCGGCTGTTGGGCTTTTAGTGGGAGGGACCTGCTGCGCCCCGTGCCGCAAGTTGCCATGCTGCTGCGCTGCCAAGCACCGTGATGAACTTGCCCGCCTCATAGCCTCCCTACCCGTGGCAGCATCGAGATCCGCCACGAGGGACGACCGAGGGTCCCCGTCGCGCTTCTAGTAACCCGCAGACAGAATACAAAATTAATAACCTCCCAGTAGTTACACATTCACGGAACTTGCCCGCGATCGTTCCTCGCGCGATTCAATCGGAAGCTCGTCGCTAACTGGGACGACACGCGATGCCAAGT
>VAZQ01000681.1:636-2563 GCA_005883115.1 Alphaproteobacteria bacterium
CGCGGCGTGGTTGTAAGCCTAGTCGGCACGATCATATGTTTCACGGCCAGCGCCGCATCGGCTGAAGAACCGCTGAAACTCGCGGACAGCCAGCTTGAGCCGGTCAATTGGACCGAGCTCGCGAGCTGGAGGACCGATGATCACCTGGCCGCATTCGCAGCGTATCGGACGAGCTGCCAGGCTTTGCGCAAAATTCCACGGACCGACGACCACGGACCGATCCAAGGCGCGCTGTGGAATGTCTGCCGCAAAGCCACAGACCTGCGGCCGAAGGACTCGGACACTGCTCGCACCTTCTTCGAGCAAAATTTTCAACCAGTGCGTATAGCGCGTCTGGGCGAAGGCGAGGGATTTCTTACCGGTTATTTCGAGCCGATTGTCCAAGGCTCGCGCTTTCCCAATCCCGAATTCCATATCCCGCTCTACCGCCGCCCGCCTGACCTGGTCGCGGCCGGCCAACGCCCAGGCTCCGATGCATTTCCAAACAAAGGTGCGCGGATCGGTCGTCGCAACGAGAACAACCAGCTCGTGCCGTACCACGACCGCGGCGCCATTGAGGCCGGCCTGCTCGATGGCCAGAAACTTGAAATTTGCTGGCTCAAGGATCCATTCGACGTCCTCGCGATCCAGATTGAAGGCTCGGCGCGTGTAATCCTCGAGGACGGCACGCCGCTGCGCATCAATTACGATTCGCACAACGGTTACCCCTATACCTCGATCGGCCGCGTGCTCATTGAGGCCAATCTCATTCCGAGCGAGGAGATGTCGATGCAGCGCATTCGCGAATGGATGGCGGCGCATCCGGACGAGGCTGCGAAAGTGCGCGCCGCCAACCGCTCCTACGTATTCTTTCGCATCAGCGGACTGACAAACGAGGGCGAGCCGGTCGGCGCGCAGGGCGTGCCCTTGACGCCGGGCCGCTCGATTGCCGTTGATCGGCTGCATGAATACGGCACGCCGTTTTTCATCGAAGCCAATTTGCCGATCGAGAGCGCAAAATCTGCTTCACCCTTCCGCCGGCTGATGATTGCGCAAGACACAGGATCGGCGATCGTCGGACCCGCGCGCGCCGACCTCTACTGGGGTGCTGGCGATGACGCCGGTCGCATCGCCGGTCGTATTCGCCACCCTGGCCGGTTCGTGATGCTGCTTCCCCGCGAGCTCGACATGATCGCCGCCGGCAAAAATATGCCGTTGCCGGTGCCCAAACCGAACATCCCCGAGATCGAAGTCAAGAAACGTAACGACAAAGGCAAAGTGGGTACCGCCAAATCCGATGAGGATAGTCGGCCGGGCACAGGGTTGAGCCGGCAAGCCGCCCCCGCGCGATGGCGCTATCGGTTATGATATTGATTCAGGCAACCCCCAGAGAAACAGACACCACTCGCTCCTAAATCAGGAGTTCATTCAGGCGCTGCTGCTGCACTTCCGCGAACACGGCAAAAACCGGACATCGAGCCGTTGAACTCATCCGGCGGCACGGCAGAAGGCTCATATCCTATCGCCGCCATTTTTTCCTTGAGGAAGCGACCAAACCCTACCGATGATTCGCGATGGCCACCGCAAGCCGCTCGCTCGCTACCGCGCTACTTAGGGGCGCGCTCGCTCGCGGCTTGCTCCGCCGAGTTACACCACCAGCTGGGACGTGACCCTTTTGCGCTTAAATGCCGAAACTGGTGCGCAGGCTATGGCCGCTTGAAGGGATGGGATGCGGAGTCGCCGGTAGGGGGCAGATAATTTTCTGGGAAGGGCAACATGAGGGTTCTGCCCCACTGCGGAAACTCCCGATCAAGGCGCTCCATGACCGGAGCCGCCGCGGGCAAGCAAAATCAAAGACTTAGATTTCTGCCCTTTTGCATTGGACAGGTCGCGGTAGCGAAGCGACGTGCAGCGCTTCTTGCCGGCCTCAGGCTCGCCCGCCGACGGC
>VAZQ01000016.1 GCA_005883115.1 Alphaproteobacteria bacterium
AGCCCTCGATGCGCGAGAAATCCGCGACTGTGCGGGTCGCCTCGCGAATTTCGTTGAGCAACTTGAGCCGGTTCTCGCGCAGTTGCTTGTCCTCGACATTGACCGTGACGCTTGCAAAGAAGTCATCGACCGCATTACGCAGCGTCGAGAGCGTTTCCATTGCACTCTCGAAATCTTCCCGTGCGACATGATGGTTAGCGTCCGCAGCTGTACTTTGGATAGTTCTCCACAGATGCTGCTCGATTGGATCACGCATCAATTCGTGATTGGGCGCACCGGAATAAGTCGTCCTGTCCTTCTTTTCCTCATCGCGGAGAATGTTTGCTGCCCGACGATAACCAATTAGGAGATTGCTTCCATCGTCAGTCTCGAGGAATTTACCCAGGGCATCGACTCGTCGGACAATCAGGACGAGGTCGTCTTGTCCCTCGAGAGCAAACACCGCATCAACAAGATCGTGGCGCGCACCCTGCTCGCGCAGCTGCACCTTGAGGCGGTCGGCGATAAATAAGAGCAATGCAGCAGCGTTGTCCTCCCCTAGGCGCTCCCACCCGGGAACCATGTCTTTATTCTCATCAAATGCTTTGATTGCGCCCGCCACGCGCTCCGCTGCCGCTTCGACATGCTCGCTTTCGATGAGCCTTGGGATGTCCGCAAGTTGACGAACAGCTTTTACCGCTGGCGCATAAGTCCAATAAAGATAGCCAAATATCGGGAATGCCGCCCAATACAGTAACTTGCGCAATGCAACCCGAATGTTCTTTTCGAGAATGATCCGGACAACCCCGAGCGCAGCCCTCCGAAGTGCGTAAGGATCCTTTGAACCTGTTGGCCTCTCATGCAGAATCCAAAAACATTCCAGTAGGTCGATCTTCTCCGCGAGCGCGACGGCGAGTGAAACCTGATCGGTCGGCACGCGATCGTTTGGGCCGAGCGGCTTGTAGTGCTCCTCGCATGCCGCCGCGACCGAGGGGTCCTCGCCTTGTGCCAGTGCGTAATATTTACCCATCACCCCTTGCAGCTCCGGGAATTCGCCGACCACCTCGGTGAGCAGATCGGCCTTGGCGAGCCGCGCCGCGCTCCTTGTCTTTTCCACATCGGCACCGACCGTAGGCGCAAGCGCCGCCGCGAGCCGCTCGATGCGTTCAATGCGCTCCCATTGCGTGCCGAGCTTCTCGTGAAAGACGATGTCCTTGAACTTCGGCAGCCGATCCTCGAGCCGCGTCTTGAGATCGGTGTCGTAGAAGAATTTGGCGTCCGCGAGCCGCGCGCGGATCACGCGCTCGTTGCCGGCAACGATCGCCTTGCCGCCGTCCTCGGCCTCGATATTGGCGACCAGGATGAACTTGTCGGCGAGTTGCGACGTGCGCTCCTCGCGCAGGACAAAACATTTCTGATTATTGCGGATCGTTGCCCGGACGATCTCCGGCGGCATGCGAAGGAACGCGTCGTCGAATGACCCCATCAGCACGACGGGCCATTCAACCAGGCCTGCGATCTCCGCCAACAGGCCCGCATCCTCGACGAGCTCGTAGCCTTGCGCGAAAGCGAGGTTCTTCGCATCCGCAAGAATCATTTCCTTGCGCCGGTCGGGATCGAGCACGACCTTGGCCTTTTCGAGCTTGGCCACGTAGTCCTCGAACCGGCGCACCTTGAATGGCTGCGGCGCCATGAACCGGTGGCCGTGCGTCTCGTCGCCGGCCTTGATTTCATCGATCGCGAACGGAACGATCTCTGGTTCCTCGGTCTCCGGCCCGAAAGTTGGGACAATGGAATGCAACGGCCGCACCCAAGCAAGCGAGCCAGGCTGCTGCGACTGCTCGCCCCAGCGCATCGACTTCGGCCAGGGGAATGTCTTCACCACTTCCGGCACGATCTCGGCGAGCACGTCAATCGCCGGCCGGCCCTCCTTCTCGATCACTGCCACGTAAAAGTCGCCCCTCTTGTCGGGCACGATTTTAGCGTCACCGATCGACTTGAGGCCGGCCGCGCGCAAAAACCCTTGGATGGCGCTCTCCGGCGCGCTGACGCGCGGGCCTTTCCTCTCCTCCTTTAGGTCGGGCTGACGAACGGGCACGCCTTTGACCGCGAGCGCAAGCCGGCGCGGCGTCACGAAGGCCTTGGCGCCTTCATAGAGGAGCCCCGCGCCGACGAGCGCGTCGGTGACGCGCTTGCGCAAATCCTCGGCCGCACGCGCCTGCATGCGCGCTGGAATTTCCTCGGAGAACAGCTCGAGCAGAAAGTCGGGCATCGTGAGCAGGTAGCAGGCGCAGTTGCCATTGTTAAGTCGAAAAGCGCGACGCCTGGTTCCCGCCCAACTTTTGCTCGCTAATGCTACGCTTGCAGGCCTCAAGGCCATGCCGCACATTTCCACGAGCTTCGCCAGCTTTCGGTGCGTTTGATGAAAATCCTCAGCCGCGTCATTTCCGTGCGCGCGGCCGCCGTGTGTGCCTTCGCTGTGATGTCGGGCGCTGCTTGCGCCGCGGACAGCGAGACGATCTACCTGATGTACCTCAAGGGGAGCGAAGGCCCGCCTGCGGTCCCGATGCGCGTGGTCTGGGATGATACGAAGCCCCGCATCGGCATCGATCTAGGAGCGAAATACGAGCCTGCACTGACGAAGCTCGGGCTTCCTCGCGTACTCGAATATGATGCGAACCGCGACAAGTCACAATTCGTGGTGCGCGATCCGGAGTTTGCCCGATTCATCAAGGCGGTCGCGGCCTCGATTGTTCAGGGCTTCTTGAGCGCAAGTCCCGTTCCCGGCGCCTGGGCGCAACCCGCCGAGGTCACCGTCCACACGGCAACCCTGCTCGTCACGCCGACGCCGGCACGGCTTGAGGTGATCGCGCGTCTCCACGTCACCTATCTGTGGCCGCAAAAATCCGGGGCGCCGAAGGTGCGGGATCTGATCAAGGGCGACATCGTCTTCGTGGGCCAGCCGGAGGGCGCGGGATCTGGCGAGCAGGGCGAACCGCGCGAATAGTGAAGCGGCGAAACGCTGCGCGGGCCCTCACGCTCAGTCACCCCCTCGTGGAGGGAAAGGGTGAATGGCGGCGCCAGTTTGATCTCGCTTCACGAGCCCTACGGCTCTGGATCGAGCTTCTTGTGGCTGCCGTCGCACATCGGCCGGTTGCCGGTGCGCTTGCAGGCGCAGAACCAGACCTGCGCCAACTGGTCCGACTTCCACTCGACCGGCGAAAACACTGTGCCCTTATGCGAGCCGTCGCAGAACGGTTGCTTCTTCGAACGCCCGCAGGCGCACCACCAATAACTCTTCTCGGCCTCGACATCGATCGCAACCGGCGCGCGTCCGCCAATTTCAGGCTGGGCATTCATGCGCCTGCTCCCCCCGCTTGGGTTGCGAGCCACGCCTCGCCGCAGGCTTTGGCAAGGTCGCGCACCCGCAGAATGTAGCTCTGCCGCTCGGTCACGGAAATCACGCCGCGCGCGTCGAGCAGATTGAACACATGGCTCGCCTTGATGCACTGGTCATAGGCCGGCAGCGCCATCAGGTGGCGCTTGTTGTTGCCAATCGTCGTCCAACCGGCGGCGATGTAGTTGCGGCAGGCGGCCTCCGCCATCTTGAACTGCTCGAAGAGCATCTCGGTTTCGGCAAATTCGAAATTATGGCGCGAGTATTCCTGCTCGGCCTGCAGGAAAACGTCGCCATAGGTGACCTTCTTCTCTCCCTCGCGGCCGTTGAAGTTGAGGTCGAACACGCGGTCGACCCCCTGTACATACATCGCCAGTCGCTCGAGCCCATAGGTCAGCTCTCCGGAGACCGGCGCGCATTCAAAGCCCGCGACCTGCTGGAAATAGGTGAATTGCGATACTTCCATGCCGTCGCACCAGCACTCCCAGCCCAGCCCCCAAGCGCCGAGTGTGGGGCTTTCCCAGTCGTCTTCCACGAAGCGGATGTCATGCAGCTTCGGATCGATGCCGATCGCAAAAAGCGACTTGAGATAGAGCTCCTGGATGTGCTCCGGCGAAGGTTTCAGGATGACCTGGAACTGGTAGTAATGCTGTAGCCGGTTCGGATTCTCTCCATAGCGACCGTCCTTCGGCCGACGTGAGGGTTGCACATAGGCCGCGTTCCACGGCTTGGGCCCGAGCGCCCGCAGCGTCGTGGCTGGATGAAAGGTGCCGGCGCCAACCTCCATGTCGTAGGGCTGCAGGATCACGCAGCCGTAATCTGCCCAATAGCGCTGCAGCGCCAGGATCAAGCCCTGGAATGAGCGCGCGGGACGCAGATGGGCGGGAAGGTCGTCGCTCATGTGCCTGCAAAATTCAGATGCCCGAGCCGCAACTGAGGCGCGCATTCGCGAGCAGCGGAGTTGGGCGGCTAGACGTACTGACACGCATCCGCAGCGTCAAGAAGACGCGCCACAATGACGGCCGCATCGCGCGTTGGTATCTTTGCGCAATGATCCTTGTCCGCTGCTCGCTTGCAGGAATTGTCCTCGCCGCGCTCCTCCCGCTGACAGTACCTGGTGCGCAAGCGCAGGACTATCCCAACCGCCCGATCCGTCTGGTGGTGGGTTTCACGCCCGGCGGCACCACGGATTTCGTCGCGCGGCTTCTCTCCGAAGCGCTGCGCGGCTTGCTCGGACAGAACGTCGTCGTCGACAACAGGCCGGGCGCGAACGGCGCGATCGCCGCCGAATACGTAGCCAAATCAGACCCGGACGGTTACACCCTATTCTTTACCACTGTTGGCGCAGTCGCGATCAATCCGGCCCTGCGCAGCAATCTTGCCTATGAACCGCGCAAGGACTTTGCGCCGGTCGGGATGGCGGTGTTCAACTCAACGATGCTAGTGGTGAATGCTTCGATGAAGGTCAATTCGGCGCGCGAGCTCGCCGCATTGGCCCGCGAACGACCAGGCGCCATTACCATCGGAATCACTGGTCTTGGCGCCATCTCGCATCTTGGGCTCGAACTTTTCCAGGCCGCGGCCGGCGTAAAATTTCAAGCCGTGCCATATCGCGGAGCATCGCAAGCAGTTACGGATCTGATTGGCGGCCAACTCGACGGTTTGTTCGGCGACACTCCGACGGTGATGGAGCAAGTCAACACCGGCAAGCTCAAAGCGCTCGCGGCAACCTCGCAGGATCGCTCGGATATTTTCCCGGACGTGCCGACCTTCGTCGAACAAGGCTTCGCGGACACGGTTGCCAACCAGTGGGCCGGCACACTGGCACCCGCGGGCACGTCGCCCGCCGTCATCGTCAACCTCAATGCAGCTTTCAATGCCGCGCTGACCAATGTGAATGTGCGCCGCAAGCTCGGGCAAGCCGGCGTGACGCCCTCGCCGAGCACGCCGGAGGAGTTCGGGCGTTACCTCGAGCAGGAGATCGCCCGCTGGAGCAAGCTCATCCGGGACAAAGGAATTAAGGGCGAATAGGGTCCGTCACATCACGCGCCATTCGCCGCTGCGCGGATCGCGGCGCAGCGTCGGAAAGGTTCGACGCAGGGTGGGATCGGTCGCGGCTTTCACTCGATCGAGCTCGGCGTTGATCCGGCGCACCTCTCGCACGACCCAGCGCATGACGACGCCAGTACCGACCGCGCCCAGCGCGAGCCTAACTAAGGGCGAGATGACGAAGGGAGGCATGTCTCCTCGCGAACCTTTTCACAATCCATATCGCGCCCACAAGGCGCGTGCTTCCAGGGCCGAGATCACCTCCTCGGCAAAATCGGCGGCGCGCGGCAAACCCTCATGCCCAGTGACGCCCGGCTGCACTCGGCCAAACCAGCCACGCGCGGGAGCGACGAGCGGAGTGACGACCCCATCGCCGAAACGCGCCCGCAGCGTCGCGCGCAGATCTCCGATGCCATCCGCAAGACCGAGCTCGGTCGCCTTGCCGCCGGTCCAGTATTCGCCGGAGAACAAGGTCTTTTCGGGACCGTTGAGCCGCGTTCCGCGGCTGCGCTTGACCAGCGCGATGAACTCCTCGTGGATTTCCTGCTGCAGCGCCTTGAGGCGGTCGACGTCCTGCGGATTCTCCGGAAGGAACGGATCGAGCATGGCCTTGTGCTCGCCGGAAACATAAAGCCTGCGCTCTACTCCGAGTTTGTCCATCAGCTTGGGAAAGCCGAAGGAACCCCCGACGACTCCGATCGAGCCGACGATCGAGGAGGGATCGCAGAAGATCTCGTCGGCGGCGCAAGCGATCATGTAGCCGCCCGAGGCGGCGACATCCTCGGCAAATGCGATCACCGGACGCGCGTTCTCGGCCGCCAGCTGGCGGATACGGCGGTAGATCAGATGTGACTGTACCGGCGAGCCGCCCGGCGAATTGATCAGTAACGCGACCGCTTGCGTCCCTCGCATGTTGAAGGCGCGCTCGAGCGCACGGGCGACGGTGGCAAGCGTGAGGCCCGGCTTCAGGGGAGTCGAAAATCCGATGACACCGGCGAGTCGAATCACCGGCACGACTGGCACGCCGCGTAGTCGCTTTGGCAGTACCGGCCGCAGCGCCTCGCGCGCGCTTGCGATCAGCTGCCGCAGATGCTCGGAACGGTTTTTGTCGGTCATCGGGTCTTCGGCTCACTTAGCACATACCCGCCGCCTCGGAGTGTTTACCGGCGCGGCGCGATGTCACGTCTACGCTGCCGGCGACCTCACCTCAAGTTAGGCAGCGCGATAAGCCGACGCGGGCGGCGCATCAAATTTCGCTCAGCGGCAGCACTGTTTCCCCGCGCAGCACCGATCGGGCTTGGGAGGTAGGGCATCCTGCTCGGTCATTAAGTACGAAGCCGGGAAGCAGCACGAGCGGCGCGCGGCTGCCTTTGCTCGCGCGCACTAGAACACGCCCCGCTGGCTCTCGATCAGTAGGATGCACCGGCAGCACAGTTGCCGCGCCGAAGGCGGGAGCAAGCGCCGGCAACACTTCGGCTAGACCATCGCCGCGCCAAATCATGCTCACCGTCCCATGCGGAGCGAGCAGCCGCGCTGCAGCCTTGATCCAGACGGAGAGCGTCTCGGCGGAACCGGCATGGGCGAGCCGGCGCTGGCGATCTGGAGAAGCTCTTTGCCGCGCTGGATCGTTAAAAGGCGGGTTCATCAGAACGCGGGCCACCGATTCGGGCCCGAGCCCGGCGGCGGCGAAGGCAGCCGCCGGCGCCGCAACGTCGAGCAGGACCGAGGTCACTCGTGCCGCGAGCCCGTTGAGTTGCGCGTTCTCGGCTGCAAGCGCAGCGAGAGCCGCATTGATTTCGACCAGCACAACCTTCGTGCCGTGGACCCGCTGCGCGAGCGCCAGTCCCGCCGCGCCCACGCCCGCGCCGAGGTCGACCACGCGTTCCCCTGCCCGCGCTGGACGCCAGTAAAATTGCGTCGTGGCCGAAGCGGTGACCGCGGGTCGGCTGCTTGAGCCGCAGCTTGCCGCCGAGCACGGGATCTTCGGTGACTTCAGCGGACATCCGGGCGAAGTTCGTGTCCGAGGCCGGCGTCCTCGAGCAATGTGCGCGCATCATCGATGCAACATTGGCTGACCAAGATGCGGCGCGGCAGGATACCGATCGAACCTTCGAGCACGCTCATGTTCTGATCGAGCACGACGTGAGGAATGTAAGCAGCGTCGAGCAAAGCGCCCACCGCGGAGACCAACACGGCATCATTGGTGCGGACGAGCTCGCGCCACTCCGCTTCGTCCTCGAACAGCGTGTCGGGCTTGCGCAACGGACCTCCTCCTCACCGCTCTCGCCCGAAGTCGCTCTCGGTCGCGAAAATGTGCGTTTTGCCGCACTTGCCGCGTTACCATAGCGTTTCTATGCTTCCCCGTCCTTGTATTCGAGCCCTTTCCGGAGCTTCTTTTGGCCGTCGTCGTCCCATTTGAAACCCGTTCACCCGCCACGATCGATCGTCTCAGCGAGTTGGTGTCCGCGGACATGGAACGGGTCAATACGACGATATTGTCTCGCACCGGATCGCAAGTAGCGATGATTCCCGAGGTCGCCAATCACCTGATCTCGTCGGGCGGCAAGCGCTTGCGTCCGATCCTCACCCTCGCCATGGCGAGACTCGCGGGTTATGCCGGTGCCGGGCACGTCAAGCTCGCCGCCGCGGTCGAATTCATGCACACGGCCACGTTGCTGCACGACGATGTCGTGGACGAAAGCGAGATGCGGCGCGGTAAGCTCGCCGCCCGCATGCTGTGGGGGAACGAGGCGAGCGTCCTGGTCGGCGATTTCTTGCTCGGCCAGGCCTTCAAGATGATGGTCGAAGTCGCTTCGCTCAGGGCACTCGAAATCCTATCGTCAGCCGCCGCCGTCATTGCCGAGGGGGAGGTGATGCAGCTCGGTGCGGCCAAGAACACCGCCACCACCGAAGACGACTATCTTGCGGTGATCCGCGCCAAGACCGCGGAACTCTTCGCCGCCGCCTGCGAGGTTGGTCCGGCGCTGGCCTCGCGCCCCAAAGACGAGCAAAGCGCCTGCCGCTCGTTCGGCATGAATCTTGGCATTGCGTTTCAGCTCGTCGATGACGCACTCGACTACGGGGGAACCGCGGCGAAGCTCGGCAAGAACGTCGGCGATGATTTTCGTGAGGGCAAGATCACGCTGCCCGTGGTGCTCGCTTTTCGCCGGGGATCGGACACCGAACGCGCCTTCTGGCGGCGCACGCTCGAAGAAGGCGAGGCAAGCGACGCCGACCTCGAGCATGCGATCAGCCTAATGACGAAGCACCGCGCACTCGAAGACACCGTCAAACGCGCGCAGCATTATGGCGCGATCGCGACTGACGCGCTTGCTTTGTTTCCCGCCTCCGCAATGAAGGAGGCGCTGGAGGAGGCGGTCGAGTTCTGCATCTGCCGCTCGAACTAGCGCCTGTGAGGCGTATGGATGCGGGTTCCTCCCGTTGCTGTGGCGGAGCGACGCGATGGGGCGCGTGTTCACCCCCTCATCCGCCGAACGTCGTCGCGCGCACCCACCAAATCGGATAGCCAACGCGCAGGCTACGGGCGGCCGCGCTCGCCGCGCGCGCTGAATCGAACAGACCAAAGCACGTCGCGCCCGACCCGGACATGCGCGCGAGCCGACACTCAGGCAGCTTGCGAAGCACGGCGAGAACATTCGCGATTGCGGGCTCGAGCTCGATCGCCGGCTCCTCGAGATCGTTGCGACCGCGGGCAATTTCGTCGAGCAGCGCGGTCCCCTGGCGGGGCCACGTCGCCACCGGGGCCTGCGAGGCTGGCGGAGCGGCAAGCGCTGCGAACACGTCCCGCGTGGCGACTACGACGCCGGGATTGACGAGCACAGCGAACAGCCGCGGCAATTCGAGCGGATCGGAAAGGATATCTCCGATACCGCGCATCAAACGCGGGCGCGGATCGAGGCATACCGGCACGTCGGCGCCGGTGGTACGCGCTGCCTGCGCGAGGCGGGCATCATCCGGCACCAGGCCGTTCGCCCGCGCGAGCAGCCGCAAAGCCGCTGCTGCATCCGCCGAGCCGCCGCCGAGCCCGGCTGCGACCGGCAAGCGCTTTGTGAGCGCAAAGCGTCCGACCTTGAGAGCGTCCATGCGCTCGGCGAGCGCGCGGGCGGCCTTGAGCACGAGGTTGTCGGCGACATCGCCTGCGGCAGCCGCGGTCGGTCCACTCACGCTGAGCGCCAAAGCGTCGCCTGGCGTCAACGTCAAGGCATCCCCGACCTCGGCAAAGGCGACCAGGCTCTCGATTTCATGAAGGCCGTCGGCCCGGCGACCGAGCACGCGCAGCGTCAGATTGACCTTGGCGGGCGCTTTCTCGCGCACGCTGCTTTTGCGATGTGGCTTAGCCGCCGCCTGGCTTCTTGTCTTCCGCCTGGGCGGCCGAGGATGTGTCGTCGGGAAGGCCCGATTTCAGCTTGGCTTCGATTTTGGCGAGATCCTCGGACTCGGGCTTAAGGTCGCGCGCGTGAGACCACTGGAAGCGCGCCTCGAGCACCCGTCCCACCCTCCAGTACGCATCGCCCAAATGATCGTTGATGGTCGGATCCTCGGGCTTGAGCTCGATGGCGCGCTCGAGCTGCTTGACCGCTTCGTCCATGTTGCCGAGCCGATAGTAGGCCCAGCCCAGGGAGTCGACGATATAGCCGTCGTCGGCGCGCTGCTCGACCGCGCGCTTGATCATGCGCATGCCCTCATCGAGGTTGACGCCCTGGTCGATCCACGAATAGCCGAGATAATTGAGCACATGCGGCTGGTCGGGGAAAAGTTCCAGCGCCTTCTTGAGATCGGCTTCGGCTTTTGTCCATTGCTTGGCGCGCTCGAAGCAGATGCCTCGGAAATAGTAGATTACCCAGTTCGACTTCTCGGGCTTGCTGATGGTGTCGACGCCCTTGGAGTATACATCCGCGCATTCGGCGAACTGCTTGCGTCCGCGCAGCACGTTGCCGAGCGCCATGCTCGACTCGAGATCGGTCGGGTTGGCGGCGATCAGCTTTTCGAGACTTGCTTTCGCCTCATCGGTGCGATCGAGCGAATCGAGATTGAGCGCGAGCTGGATCTGCGCGTTGCGGTACAGCGGCGACGTCAGTGGCACCCGCTCATAGATCTTGTTGGCGAGTTCCGGCTTCTTCATCGCCTCATAGAGGTCGCCAAGCGACAGCAGCGCGAGCGGATGCGAGGGCGCGAGATAGAGCGAGAGTTGCAGGTAAATGAGTCCGAGATCTTCGCCGCCGCGCCTGCCAAGCGCGGCGCCGAGTCCATAGAGCACCTCGGCAGCGCCCGCCTGCGGCGTGTCGATCATCAATGGGAGCTTCTTGCCGGCTTTGAGCTCGTTCACCGCTTCCACGATGAGCGGATGGCGCGGCAGTGCTTCCTCGAATGTGGCGAAGACCTTCAGAGCGTCGTCGGTATTTCCCTGTCGCGAGAGAAAGCTTCCATAAGCCTGAACCACGCGGAGTGCCGTGGGGTCGAGCTTATAGGAGCGTTCGAAGTGCTTGGCTGCCTCCTTCCTTTGACCGGCAGGCGCCGGCGAGCTTATCGATGGAATCGGTCGCTTGCTTCGCCTCGGCCGGATTTGCCATCGTCCAGGCCGACAGCAGCGTCGCAGCAAGATCGGTGATCGGTCCGCGAATCGACTGAGCAAGCTCTTTACGTGCGGCCGGATATTGCTTTTGTTTGATCGCACGCACCCCGAGAACGAGCCGTGCGATGCGGTCGTTCTTGTCGACCTGCAGAACGCGCTCAGCAAGCTTAACGCCTTCGTCAATTTCGCCGTTGGCAAGCACCGCCAGGAAAGTGCGACCAAGCAGCTCATTGTTACGCGGATCGCCGCGCAGTGCAGCGCGGTAATAGGCCGCCGCCGCCGCGGCATCGCGCTGACCGCCCGCGTGCCGAGCGGCGAGATAGCTGCCTGCAGGCGAGGTGCGAGAGAAGCTCTCACGCGGCTGCTGCGCCCGAGCACAAAGCATCGCCGGCCAAGTGATGGCGAGTGCAGCCATTGCGGCCATCGCCGCACGCCGCAAAGATGGCGAAAGGATCACGGTCGACTCCATCTGGCGGACGAACGCCCTCGGCGCGGCCGCATTGAGCAAAATGAACTGTTTGGGCCCGGCTCGCAATAACTGCCCTGATCGGGCATGTCCACCGCCTTTGAAGGCCGGGATAAGGGCAGCATCGTGACGCCCGGCCCGATCGGGCACCAGCTTTAGGGGATTTCGATTTTCGGGTCCGCCGTACCGCGGCGCTTTTGCGGAAATCGGCTATCAGGACCCTCAGGAGGGATTCGGAAGCTTGATCTCGCGGTTTTTTGGAACAGCGCCAAATTGGCCGGCCTGAGGGATAGGCCGTGAAAAATCCCTTCACATATACGAATAGTTTGGGCCGCCGCCGCCCTCGGGAGGAACCCAGGTGATGTTCTCGTTGGGATCCTTGATGTCGCATGTTTTGCAGTGGACGCAATTCTGCGCGTTGATCACGAAACGGGGTGAACCGCTCTCCTCCACCCATTCGTACACGCCGGCGGGGCAGTACCGCGCCGAAGGCCCACCATAACGCTCAAGCTCGGACGCCTTCTGCAGAGCGAGGTCGCCGACTTTCAGGTGCACCGGCTGGTCCTCTTCATGATTGGTGTTGGAGAGAAACACCGAGGACAGGCGATCGAAGGTGATCTTGCCGTCGGGCTTGGGATAGGTGATCGGGGCGCACTGCGCCGCCGGCTTGAGGCTCGCCCAATCGGGCTTGCCATGGCCCAGCGTGCCCAACAGCGAGAAGCCCGCCGTATTGGTCCACATGTCGAAGCCGCCGAGGCCTATGCCCAACAACGTACCGAAGCGCGACCATAGCGGCTTAGCATTGCGAACTTTCCAGAGATCGGCGCCGATCGCGGAGGGGCGCCAGGCGGCGTCGTAGTCAGCGAGCTCATCGTTGCTGCGGCCGGCGTCGAGTGCAGCGGCAACCTGATCGGCCGCGAGCATTCCCGAGAGCATCGCGTTGTGGCTGCCCTTGATGCGCGGCACATTCATGAAGCCGGCTGCGCAGCCTATGAGTGCACCGCCGGGAAACGCGAGCTTCGGCACCGACTGCCAGCCCCCCTCTGTCAATGCGCGCGCGCCATAACAGAGCCGCTTGCCGCCCTCGAACGTTGTGCGCACCAGCGGATGAGTCTTGAAGCGCTGGAATTCCTCGTATGGCGAGAGGTAGGGATTTTCGTAATTGAGATGGAGCACGAAGCCGACCGACACGAGCCGATCGTCAAAATGATAGAGGAACGAGCCACCGCCCGTGCGGTTGTCGAGCGGCCAGCCAAACGTGTGCTGCACCAATCCGGGACGATGTTTTTCCGGCGCGACCTGCCACAGCTCCTTCAGACCGAGCCCGAATTTCTGTGGTTCGCGACCTTGGCGCAGGGCGAAGCGCTGCTCAAGTATCTTGGTGAGGCTGCCGTGGGCGCCCTCAGCGAACAACGTGTACTTCGCACGCAGCTCCATGCCGCGGGTGAAGCTATCCTTGTGATGCCCGTCCTTGGCAACGCCCATGTCGCCGGTGGCGACGCCTGCCACGGCGCCGTTACCATCGAACAGGACCTCGGCGGCGGCAAAGCCCGGATAGATTTCAACCCCCAAC
>VAZQ01000017.1 GCA_005883115.1 Alphaproteobacteria bacterium
AAGTGCTCGCCAAGATCAAGCTCGGCCGGCTGGGTCAACTCGACGAGCTGACGGGCGCGATCCTGTTTCTCGCCTCCGATGCCTCATCGCTGATGACCGGGGCGGCCCTCGTCCTCGACGGCGGCTGGACGGCGGAATAGCGCCGCCGCGGAGGCCGAGATCAACCCACCTTGACCGGATAGACGGGTGTTTCCCCGCTCAGCACGCGCGCGACATCGGCGGCGCATTTGGTCTGCAGCTCGTTGAGCGCCTCGACCGAATAGAACGCCGTGTGCGGCGTCAGCACCACATTGTCGCGCCCGATCAGCCTGGAGTCCTTGGACAAGGGCTCGACCGCAACCACGTCGAGCGCGGCTGCGGCAAGGTGCCCGGCATCGAGCGCCGAAACGAGAGCGTCTTCGTCGACCAACGGCCCGCGCGCGGTGTTGATGAGGCATGCACCCTTTTTCATCTTCTGGAAAACTTGGGTATTGAACAGACCGCGCGTGGTCGGCAGCAACGGCGCATGGATGGAAACGAAATCGGAAATTTCGAGCAAGCGATCGAAGCTCACGCTCTCAACACCGGCCGCGCTAACCGCGTGTTGCGACACGTACGGATCCTGCGCGACCACACGCAGCCCGAATGCCTTGGCCTTCGGCGCCAACGCGCGCGGAATGTTGCCGAAACCAACGAGACCGAGCACGCGGCCGGCGAGCCGGTGGATCGGAACCAGCGCCGGCACCTCCCAGCGGCCCGCCTGGACGAGCGCGTTCGAGTGGGGAATTTTGCGCGCCAGCGCGAGCAGGAGCGCCATGGCGTGATCGGAGACCTCCTGCATGCAATAGTCCGGCACATAGGTCACGGTGATGCCGCGCTCGGCGGCGGCCGGAATGTCGATGTTGTCGACGCCGAGGCCGAAACGGCCGATGGCCTTGCAGCGCGTCAGCTGCCGCAGCAGATCGCCCGATAGCTTGGCATAGGTGACCAGGATGGCGTCGGCATCTCGCGCCACCGCCAAGATGTCCTCAGCCGATGCGCTCTTTGCCAGGCGCAGTTCGGGGTCAATGCGCGCAAGCGCCGCCTTCGCCGGATCGAGCGAGGGGAACGGGCTGTCGGTGACTGCGATCAAGGGACGGGGCATGAGCCACTCCCAGGTAGACTGCCGTCACCTTTGCAAGACTTCCGGGTTGACGCAATTCGGCGGCAGCTTCCCGGCGAGCAGCGCGAGGATATTGTCGACGACGATGTTCGCCATCTGCTCGCGCACCTCCAGGACCGCGCTGCCCAGATGCGGGGTGGTGACCACGTTCGGCATCTTCAGCAGCGCCGGCGTCACCTTCGGCTCGTGCTCGAACACGTCGAGCCCGGCGCCGGCGATTTGCCGCTTCTTGAGCGCGCGCGCGAGCGCCGCCGCATCGACGATCACCCCGCGCGCGGTATTGATCAGGTAAGCGGTCGGCTTCATGAGCGCCAATTCGCGGCTTCCGATCTGGTGCATCGTTTCCGGCTTGAGCGGCGAGTGCACCGACACGAAATCCGATTCCTTGAGCAGCTGATCGAGCGGGACGTAGGTCATGTCGAAGTCCTGCTCGAGACTTTCCGGTTTGCGGTGCGGCGCCCAATACAGCGTACGCATCTCGAAGCCCCTGGCGCGGCGGGCAACGCGGGTGCCGATACGGCCGCCGCCGCCAATCAGTCCGAGGGTCTTGCCGTAGAGCGCGGTCCCCGCCAGGTAGCTCGATTGCGCGCCGGGAAAGCGTCCCTTGTGGACCAGGCGGTCCGCTTCCACCATGCGCCGGGCGACCATCAGCATGAGTCCAAAGGTGAGGTCGGCAGCCGCTTCCGCCACGATCGGCGGCACGACTGTTACCGGGATCTTCCGCTTCGTCGCCGCGGCGACATCGATATTCTCCGGCGTGATGGACTGCGAGGCGATCATTCGCAGTTTCGGATTTGCCGCAATCACCTGACGGTCGATCTGGTCATGCAGCAGCGCAAACAAAATGTCGCATCGTCGCACAGCGGCGATCAGCGCTTGCTTCGTGATGATACGGCTCGAGTCGGGATTGACCTTGACGCTCGCGACCCGGCGCAGGCGCTCGATCGCGCTGCCGGCAACCGGCTGGGTAATGAAGATGCGCGGGCGCATCAGGCCATCCAGCGCACGATACCGGCGACGCCGTCGACCGCAACTTGCGAGCCGTCGGGAATGCGACCGGTGGCCTCGAGCACACCGAGTACCATCGGGATACCCCGCTCGCGCGCGAGCGAGGCGAGATGCGACGTGGAGCCACCGAGCTCGGCGACCACGCCGGCGACGCGCGGCAGCACGTGGCTCAGCGCGGGGCTGGCGATGCGCGTGACAAGCACGTCACCGGGCGCAACTCGCGCCAGCTCGCATTCGCAGTTCACCACCACCGCGCGGCCGGCGCCCCAGCCGACGCCCGCCGGATGTCCGGAAAGCGCGGGATGCTTGCGCCAGATCTCGTCGGGAACGGTAATGGGCTCGACTGCGAGCGGCCGTGCCTGCAGGAGTTTGAAACCGCCCACGTCGAGCGCCCATTCGATCTCGACCGGTCCCCCGATCGCGCCTTCCGCCTTACGCATCATGCGGCCGAGCGCGACCGCCTGCGCCGCGTCGAGACATGGCGCGCTGATGAGTTCGCTTGGCACCGGCTGCGGCGTGCCGCCGTGCCCGCAGCTCTCGCGGTGGTGCTTACGGCCGGCCTCGATTTTGCGAATAAAACCCTGGCGCGAGAGCACGATTCGGTCGGGAACGATCTCGCCTTGCGCGATCGTGGAGCCCAGTCCCCAGGTCGCGCTGATGAGCATTTCCCCGGCGGCTGTCTCGCTCAGGCCGCCGCCCGAGGCCAGCGCATCGACGAGCGGCTGGATGAGCACGGCCATGGCGGTGTCCGCCGGGCAGGCTCCGCGACTGTCCATCGCTCGGCGCGCAGTGGTGGTCCACAGCGCAGCCCAGCAGGCGCGCACGGCAGTGATCAGTGTGGCCTCGTCATCAATGCCCAGAAAACTCTCGAACTGTCCGGCGAAATTGCTGCCCTTCCTGTCCTCGATCAGGGCCGACGAGCGTACCGCGCTTGCACGCTCGCTCGCCTTGCGCTGCGCGTCCCACGCCGCGCGCAGCGGCGCGAGGATTGCCGGCGCGATCGGCCGCTCGTAGAGGGCGAGCCTGATCTCGATCGACAGCCGCCGCTGCTCGATCGACTCGGCGGCGGCAAAGCGGCGGATCAGCGATTTCAGTCCAAGCGCCGCGATCTGTGCATCATAGGCATCGGCGCTCAGGCAGAAGCCGCCGGGCGTCGGCAGACCGGCACGCGCCAGCGCCGCCAGGTTCGCAGCCTTCGGCCCGATGCGCTCGGCGTCGAGCGCGGTGGCCTCGGCGAGCGGGATGATGAAGCTTGTCATAAAGCGTCAGCCTCGCTCGTTTCGGTCAGCGCAACTGCCCTGTCTCCGTCTGCGTACGCTTCATTTTCCAACCTCACCAAATTGGGATGACCGTTGTGGCGCTACGCACTAGCGCCGGTGATACGATCGAACTGCGTCACTTCACGTGATCGGCGTAGCCGGGGATCGGATCGACTACGGTGATCTGCTTAACCGGGAAGTTGGAGATGATCTCGATCTCCTTCTTGTGCACGATCAGCATCTCTTCGATGCGCACGCCATAACGGAAGCGCTTGCCGTGCTGGGTCTCGAGCGCAAACGTCATTCCGGCCTTGATCTCGACCGGGTGATCGAGCGACCAGATGCGCGAGATCACCGGCGGGTCGTATTGCGCAAGCCCCAGACCATGGCCCCATAGATTCGCCGCCGCCTGGTCCTCTTCTTTGTAGCCCCAGGCCTGCTTCGCAGACGGCCATTTCTTGGCGATTTCGCGCGTGGTGGTGCCGGCTTTGACCGCGTGAATCGAATCGTAGAGCCATTCGAGCGCAGTCGCGTAGGTGTCCTTCTGCTCCTTCGTGGGCTCTTTGCCGACGCAGTAGGTGCGGTAATAGCAGGACTTGTAGCCGTTCCAGGTGAGCGCGGCCAAATCCATGAAAACGATGTCGCCGGGTTGAATGATGCGGTCGGAGAAATTGCGCCAATTCGGCCAGGTATTGGGCCCGGAGGAGACGATCACGTCCTCGACATCCTCCATTCCGGGAATGCTGTAGAGATATTTCATCAAGTGCGCGGTGACCTGGTTCTCGGTGATGCCGGGGCGCAGGAACTTCATGCATTCCCAATGCGTCGCGTCGCCGATCGCGCCGACTATGCGCATGCACTCCTGCTCATCGACGTTCTTGACGGCGCGCGCCTCCATCATCGGCGTCATGCCGTCGACCCAGTTGATTTTCTTGTCCTTGAAGATGTTGAGCATGTTGATGTCGATGAAGTCGACGCCGAGCTTTTGCCCGGCGACCCCGTGACGCTTCATCTCGTAAAGGATCGCGTCGGTGAATTTCTTCACCTGCTGTTGTGAGGCGGGACCGGCCGCTCCTTTGATCCAAGCATAGGAGTAGCGGACGTTCTCCTTCGGGATCCACGGCGAGTGCCGCTCGATCTGGAAGCCGAGATCCCCCTGCTCGAACAGCACCGGTGCACCGTCGCCGCAAAGGAGCGCGTAGCGCAATCCGGGCTTGAGCCGATTCCAGCCCGGCGTGAGCGTGCCCGTGAGATAGCGCACGTTCTCGTCGTACATGCACAACAGCGCGCCGAGGCCATGCTTCTTCATGTGCTCGCGCGCGCGCTCGGTCCGGTATTTCCTCAACCGATCCCAATTGACGCGTTGCTGCCAATCCAAGCCGGCGATGCCAAAGTTGGCGGTGCCCATGGACCCTCCCGGCGCAGGAGGCGCCGATGTTCTTGTTGTTCGGCGAGAATCCTAGCCTTGCGGTCGGGCCCGCCAAAATAATATATTTTGCTTCTGGGCATCAGTTTTCGTAATACATACCGCCATGACCGACATCGCGCTGCGCCAAGTTCGCGCCGTGATCGCCGCCTGCGAGGAGGGTTCGTTCACGCGCGCCGCCGAGCGCGAGAACGCGACGCAATCCGGCATTTCGCAGCACGTCGCCGCGGTCGAGCGCGCGCTCGGCGTGAAGTTGTTTGAGCGCTCCGCGCGCGGCATCGTGCCGACACCGGCGGGGCTGCGGTATTACAAGAATTGCATCGATGCCGTCGGCCGCCTGGAACATGCCAATGAGGAAGCGCGCAGCCTGGCAGGCCAGTTCAGCGGCGATCTGCGCATCGGGCTCATGCCCACTTTCACCCGCGCGGTGCTGGCGCCCACCTTGGAGGATTTCGTCCCCCGGCACCCCAACGTCCGCCTGCACGTTTTGGAGGGCTACAGCGCCTTTCTTACCGATATGGTGCTGGCCGACGAGCTCGATTTCGCCATCGTACCGGCCTTCGAGGGACGCACGGGATTGAAATCGCGGCTGCTGCTGCGCGACCGTGAAATGCTGCTCTCAGGCCGGCAGCGGGGGCTCACGCCGCTGGCACAGGTGCAGCTCGCCGATTGCGCGCCCCTGAAAATCGTCGTGCCCGGGGCGCAGAACGTCCGCCGCCGCAACCTCGAAACCTATTTCCAGACGCATGGGGTGGAGGTCGCCGCCATGCTGGAAATGGATGCCATGATCGGCACGCTCGAATTCGTCGCGCGCTCGGATTGGGTCACAGTGCTGCCGAGCCTCATCTGCATCAACGACATCGGCAAGGGCGATCTGGTCGTCAATCCGATCGTCAAGCCGACGCTGCGTGCCGAATTCGTCATTATTCAGCCGGCGCGGCGCACCTTGGGCGCGCTGGCGCGGCGCTTCCTCGAGTGCTTCGAATCGCAAGTGGCCAATATCCACGGCGCCTGGGAGCGCGTGCTGGCGATGCCGGCCGTGGCGAATGATCGCAGGCGGCAAAATACCGGCGGCCGCCTTCGCGGCTGAGCCATAGCCCGTCGAAGACGGGCGTGAACGCCCTTATCGCCGCGCTTCTGCCCGCATGGCGACTCGGCCGCTCAGCTGGCGTCCTGTCCGGGATCCGCCTTGAGCCCAGCCGCCTCTATGCCGGCGATGGCGCAGGCCTCGTCGCGATCGGAGGTATCGCCGGAAATGCCGACTGCCCCGACGATGTCGCCGGCTGCGCTTCTGATCAGCACGCCGCCGGGATTGGTCACCATGCGTCCGCTGCTGGCCGCCGCCAGCATCGTGAAGAACTGCGGCGTCTTGGCCGCACGCGCGGCGAGCGTGCGCGAGCCGAAGCCCATGCCCAACGCGCCCCAGGCTTTGCCGAAGGCGATGTCGAAGCGAAGCAGACCGGATTTGTCCTCGCGCTTGAACGCCACGAGGTGACCGCCTGAGTCGAGCACGGCGATAGTGAGCGGCGCGCAGTTCGTCTCTCGGCCCTTCTTGAGCGCGGTGTCGACGATGGTTGAGGCTTGTGCAAGCGTCACAGTGGACATATCGGCTCCTTGTCGAGACAGTACCTGTGTTGGCTCAAACGGTTTCGGAGCGCTGCATCGCGCGGTTTGCCCAGTAGACCGAGACGGCGGATACCTCCGCCGCGCCCGAAACCTTTTGTTTCGTTTCCTCGTAACAGGCGAGCGTCTTCTCCGTGAGCGGCAGCTCCACGCCGCGCGCCTTTCCTTCGGCTAGCATAGTGCGCAAATCCTTGACCGCGCTGTCCACGTTGAAGGTGACCGGCCCCGCGTCGCCGCCCTTGAGCATCTGCGCCACGCCCGCGCCGCGCACCTTGAGCACGTTCGGTCCGCCCGAAGTATCAGCAAGCAGGTCCATGATCCGCGCCGGGTCGAGCCCGAGCGGGCGGCAGAGCGCGAGCGCCTCGCCGAGCGCCTGCCAATAGATCATGAGCGGCATGTTGATGGTGAGCTTCATCACCGAGCCGGAGCCGATTGGGCCGCAATGTTCGAGCCGGCGGCAAAGCTGTTGCAGGATCGGCTGCGCGCGCGCGGCGTCG
>VAZQ01000018.1 GCA_005883115.1 Alphaproteobacteria bacterium
CCGAGCACGGCAAAGCCAACGCGCTCGACGTCCGCTCGGTCAAGCTCGCCAGCGGTAGTGTCATCGAGCTGACCGACCCGTCGGCGGACAAAAGTTTTCGCGAGCGCGTGCGGAAAAGTACTTGTGCGCGCTTCACGACCGTGCTCGGCCCCGGCTCCGACGGCTATCACGAGAACCACATTCATGTGGACTTGGCCGAGCGCGCCGGCGGGCATCGCATGTGCCAGTGGGACGTGCGCGAGCCCGGCGAAGAGGCCGTACCATTGCCGCAGCCCCGGCCCACTGCCGCGCCATGACGAGGAACGCCATGCCCCCGCTCAGCAATCTCGCCGTCCGCGACGTTGAGACCCTCGTTCACCCCTACACCAACCTTGCAGAATTACGCGAAACCGGTCCTCTGATCATCGAGCGCGGCCAGGGCGTGTTCGTCTACGACACGCAAGGCAAAGCCTATATCGAAGGCATGGCGGGGCTGTGGTGCACGGCGCTGGGCTACGGCAACGAAGAGCTGGTCGAGGCCGCTGCGACTCAGATGCGAAAGCTCTCGTTTAGCCATCTGTTCACGGCCAAGAGCCACGATCCCGCAATCGAGCTCGCCGAACGGCTCAAGGAGATTGCGCCGGTCCCGACTTCGAAAGTGTTCTTCTGCTCATCGGGCTCGGAGGCGAACGACAGCCAGGTCAAGCTCGTCTGGTACATGAACAATGCGCTCGGCCGGCCGCGCAAAAAGAAGATCATCAGCCGCCGCAACGCCTATCACGGTGTGACCGTTGCATCGGCCTCGCTCACGGGATTGCCGAACAATCACCGCGATTTCGATCTGCCGATCACGGGAATTCTGCATACGGCTTGCCCGCACCATTACCGTTTCGCGCATGCGGGCGAGACGGAAGCGGAATTCGCGCGGCGATTGGCGGACGAGCTCGAGGATCTCATTCGCAAAGAGGACCCGGACACGGTTGCCGCCTTCATCGCCGAGCCGGTGATGGGGGCCGGCGGCGTGATCGTGCCGCCGGAGGGGTACTTTCGCGAGGTGATGAAGGTCTGCCGGAAATACGACGTCTACATGATCTCGGACGAGGTCATCTGCGGCTTCGGCCGGCTCGGAACCATGTTCGGCTGCACCGCGCTCGGCTTCCAGCCGCACTCGATCAGCCTCGCGAAAGCATTGACGTCGGCCTACGTGCCGATGGCCGCTGTCACCGTGCCGGAGGTGGCGTACCAAGCGTTGCTCGATGAAAGCCGCAAGATCGGCACCTTCGGCCATGGCTTCACCTATTCCGGGCATCCGGTGGCCGCGGCGGTCGCGCTCAAGACGCTGGACATTTATGCGCGCGAGCGCATCGCCGAGCAGGTCGCGCGCAAGGCGCCGCATTTCCAGGCCCGCCTCGCCGCGCTCGGCAAGCATCCGCTGGTCGGAGAGGCGCGCGGTCTCGGGCTGGTCGGCTGCCTCGAGCTGGTTGCGGATAAGAAGACCAAACTGTCGTTCGACCCGAAGTCCGGCATTGGCCCGCGCACCGTGCGCTACGCCGAAGAGGAAGGACTGATCGTTCGCTTCCTCATGGGGGACATCCTCTCGATATGTCCGCCGCTCATCATTACGCCGGCGGAGATTGACGAGCTGTTCGATCGGCTGGGCCGGGCGCTCGACCGCACGCTTGCTTGGGTCAAGCAGGAACGGCTCATGCAAGCCTGAGTCGAAAAATGGAACGGCGCCGGGCTTTCACCCGACGCCGCTCCCCCCTCAGTAGTGGCCGACATCAGCCGCGGCGTACCGCGGCTCCCCCGATCTCGGCCCCAGCATCACTACGATCGTGCCCATTTTGACGCGATTGTAGAGATCGATCACATCCTCGTTGGTCATCCGGATGCAGCCGGATGAGATCGCATGTCCGATCCATTCCGGCTGATTGGTGCCGTGGATGCGGTACAGCGTGTCGTGTCCCCCCGAATAAAGATAAATGCCGCGAGCCCCCATCGGATTGGCCGGACCGCCTTCGACATAATTCGGAAGCGGGCCGAGGCGCCGCTTCTCGCCCTCGGTCGGCGTCCAGCCCGGCCATTCCTCTTTGCGGCCGACCTTGGCGATGCCGGTCCAAGACTGCGCCTCTTCGCCGACGATCACGCCGTAGCGGATCGCCTGGTTGTCCGGCAGCACGTAGTAGAGGTAGCGCGCGTCGCTATCGACCACGATGGTGCCCGGGGCTTCCTTGCGGTGATACTTGACGATGGCGCGCTGGTATTGGGCGGGGATGCTCGCCTTCGCGTAGGGGGCATTCGCGAGGAGCTTCTTGTCACGCACGGTCATGCTCGCCTCGGAGGGCGGCTCAAGCTGCGCATGCACGCAGCCGCCGAGCAAAAGCCCGGTCAGCAGCAACGCTAATCCCCTTCCCCGCATCATTGCCCCCATCACGCGCGCTGGCGCGACCCACCATCAGTTCGTTTTGAGTCCCCCACTCGCTTAATTAGGTAACGAAAAGGGCTGCGTACTTCCAGGCCGATCACGGCTCGATTCGATTGTCTTTGGAACCTGTTGCAGGAATGCCGCAGTTTTGCCCGCCGCTGGGGAAAGTCGCCTTCACCCGCGGGGCCCTAATCGCGTCGCATGCCGGGCGCCAAGGCGCCAGTTCTTAACTTTCCGTTTACCGTGATGCTGCCAGCGGGGCGCGGATCGAGCCGGGCCAGTCCGCCAGCAAAGCTGGCGTGAGCGGCGCGCGCGTGTCGATTGCCGAGCGCAATGGCAAGTCGGGAACTAATTTCCCTTTACGCTCTGTTTGAAATGTCACGATAGAACACGATTTGTTGCGCATTTCGGCCGCAGTCGCTCGCCATCTCGAGCACGCGCGAAACGTGCCAAGCAGGCGAAAAGTGAAAAGTCCCACGGAGTAGACAATGACCAAGAAGAATGCGGCGCAATGCAGCGACGAGCGTGGCCGCGAGGAGCCAAATCTCGACAGCCGCTACGGCGAAATCGGAATATCGGCCGTTGCTGCCGCGCTGCCCTACCAGAGCGAGGTCAAGAATCCCGCTTACGCCCCGGCCGTCCCGCAGTTGGACAAGCGGATGGCTGAGGAGCCGGCCTGATCGCCTGACGCTGGGCTCGCCAGTTCCCGCACGCGCCCCGTTGCAGCATTAAGTCTCTCCGCAGACCTCCGCGGCGTCACCCCGCCTGCGCATTGTCCTTGCAAGGCGAGGGTTGATTAGGCCATCACTGGCCCTACCAGCGCTCAAACGCGCATCGCACTCGCCTGCGAGTGGGTGTGCAGGGGTCGGCGGAGGGGTCATGCTGTGGGTCTACGTTCCGCGCGGCACATCGCTCGACCGTGTGCCGGTCATGTCGGATGTCCCCGTACCTGAGAATGCGGTCTGGTTCGACCTCGTCAATCCCAACGTCGAGGAGGACAAGCTCGTCGAGCGGCAAGCCGGCACGGCGGTTCCCACCCGCGAAGAAATGCAGGAGATCGAGGTCACGAGCCGGCTCTATTCCGAAAACGGCGCGCGTTACATGACCGCGACGCTGATGTGCCAGTCCGATAGCGCCGCGCCGAAGACGACACCGGTGACCTTCATTCTGTCCGGCCATCGGCTCATCACCGTGCGCTACGACGACCCGCGCCCGTTCATGATCGTCGGCAACAAGCTCGCGCGCGTTTGCCCGCCGTCCGTGACCGGCGAATCGGTATTGATGGACCTGCTCGATGCGGTGATCGACCGGACGGCCGACATTTTGGAACGCATCGGTTCGGAGGTCGATCAGATCTCGCATGACATTTTCGAACCGGAAGTCGGCGGCGCCGATCGCACCCGAAGCTACAACGACATTTTGAAGGCGATCGGCAAAAAAGGCGACCTTGCGTCCAAAGTGCGCGAGAGCCTGGTCTCGATCGGACGCCTGCTGCTTTACCTCGCCAACGAAGCCGACAGCATGCGCTGGGCGAAAGAGCAGCGCGCGCAGCTTCGCGGCATGCAACGCGACGTGCACTCGCTATCCGACCACGCCGCTTATCTATCGAACAAGATTCAGTTCCTGCTCGACGCCATGTTGGGAGTGGTTACGATCGAGCAGAACAACATCATCAAGATTTTCTCGGTCGCGGCGGTGGCGCTGATGCCGCCGACGCTGATCGCATCGATCTACGGGATGAATTTCAAACACATGCCCGAGCTCGACTGGTCGCTCGGCTATCCTGTCGCGGTCGTGCTGATGCTGCTTGCATCCGCGCTGCCCTATTTCTTTTTCAAATGGAAGAAATGGCTGTGAACTCAGCTGCGCCGCCGAAGCCGTAGGGTGGGCAAAATCGCCTCATATCAGCGACTATATCCGAGATTGCCGTCAAACGTGTTGGCCACCGTTGATGTGGATCTCGGCGCCGTTCACATAGGACGACGTATCCGTGCAGAGCACATAGATGATCTTGGCGACTTCGTCGGGCGTGCCGAGGCGATGCATTGGAATCTGGTGGGCCACGATATCGGAGGTCCCAGGCGAGAGAATCGCCGTGTCGATCTCGCCCGGAGCAATGGCATTGACGCGAATGCCGAGAGGACCGAAGTCGCACGCCATCTCGCGGGTGAGCGCGGCAAGCGCCGCCTTCGACGTGGCGTATGCCGCGCCGGCGAAAGGATGCACGCGCGATCCCGCAATGGAGGTAACGTTAACGACGGAGCCTTTCGCGGCCTTGAGCTCTTGCACGAGCCCGCGCGCGAGCATGATCGGCGCAAAGAAGTTCACCCGGAAGACGTGATCCCACACATCGAGCGTCGTCTCGATCGAGGAGAGGCGCTTGCCCGCGTCAGCTTTGGGCGAGATCGCCGCGTTATTGACGAGGGCGTGCAGTTCACCGTGCTCGAGCCGCTGCTTGACCTCGGAGATCGCGCGCAGCGTATGCTCGGGATCGGCAAGGTCGACCTGAATATGGTCCTCCGGTCCCATTTCCCACGGGCAGTTCTCCGGAAAGGCATGGCGCGAGCAGGTGATCACGCGCCACCCGGCGGCGGAAAATCGCTTGACCGTGGCATGGCCGATTCCCCGGCTCGCTCCGGTGAGCAGGAGCGCGCGTCGCGGTTGGTTCGAGGACGGCGTGGCCATGAACATCAATCCCGAAACGTCGTAATGCTAGAGCGGTTTGCCGTCCGGTGAAACGGGCGCTCCGCCCTCGCTAGCGTCCTCGCTGCTCGCCGGCGTGCGCGCGGCCGGGAATGCATCACGGATAGAGACGCGTCTTGCGCCAGGGCGCATCGAGCGTTTCACGCCGGAACTCGAGCCGGTCATGCAGGCGGAACGGCCGCTCTTGCCAGAACTCGATCAGGAGTGGTCGCAGGCGGTAGCCGGTCCAGTTCGGCGGTCGTGGAATCGTACCGATTGCGAATTTCGCAGCGTACAACGCGATTGCCTTCTCGAAGGCGTGCGGACTCTCGAGCGGCGCCGACTGCTTGCTGGCCCAGGCGCCGATCTGCGCAAGGCGCGGGCGCGTCGCGAAATAAGCGTCCGCTTCCGCATCGTCGATGCGTTCCACCGGGCCGCGCAACCGCACCTGCCGATTGATCGATTTCCAATGAAAGAGCAGCGCGGCTTTGCGATCGCGATCAAGTTCCAGTCCCTTTTGGCTATCGGTGTTGGTGTAGAACACGAAGCCCGCCTCGCCGAAGGCCTTCATCAGCACCATTCGCACGTTGGGCAAGCCGTCCGTATCGACGGTGGCCAGCGACATCGCGGTTGGATCGCGCGGCTCGCTGCGGGTGGCTTGCTCGAACCACGCGGCAAACAGCCGCAATGGCTCTTCGGCATCGATGAGATCACCGCTTGTTAACCCGGCGAGGTGTTCTATTGGCGCGGATTCAGACATTCTGCGGAGTACTCGGGTGGTGGCGTTGCCGCCAAGCTCGCTCTTCCAGCAGCCCCGTTATAGAGGAACGTCCGGCCGCTCGCACGTGCGATGTCTGCGGGCGCCGACCTGCCTCATCGTGCTGGCGCTCGCGAGCGCCGGCTGCAGCCTTTCCTACCACCTCGACGCCACGCTCGCGCAAAAGCAGGGCGCCGATCAGGCCAACTCGCTTGCCTCGGCGGCGCCGCGAACGGCGGCGGAATTGCCGGGAGAAGGCGATCTCGCCATCGCCCGCGCTGCCGTGAGCGAAGTGCTGAGCAAGGGCGGGAGCAGCGTGCCTTGGGAAAACCCCAAGTCCGGCGCTCGCGGCACGGTTACGCCGCTCGCCTCGGTCTATAATCAGGACGGAATTCCTTGCCGCGATTTTCTGGCGAGCTTCGTAAAGAACGGCAGCGAATCGTGGTTGCAGGGAGCCGCATGCCGCGCCAAGCGTGGCAGGTGGGAAGTGCGCAATCTACGGCCCTGGAGCAACACGTAGGCCCCCCACGGTAATGTTGCGGTCCGCCGCTACGCCCACCACATTAAATCGCTGGGAAATTGGGACGATGCCCGGCACGATGGATGGCGACCTGAGTGGGAGAGGCTGAGGATGCGTGACCCCTATGAGGTCCTCGGGGTAGCGAAGACGGCGAGTGCCGCCGAGATCAAGAGCGCCTTCCGCCGGCAGGCGAAGAAGCTGCATCCGGACGCCAACAAGCACGACCCGCGAGCGGCCGCGCGCTTTGCCGAGCTGAATGCGGCTTACGAGATCGTGGGCGAGGACGACAAGCGCAAGGCTTTCGATCGCGGCCAGATCGACGCCGAGGGAAAGCCGCGGTTCCAGGGGTTCGAAGGTTTCGGCCGTGGCCGCCGGCAGGGTGGCTTCAAGCCAGAGGATGTGTTCGAAACCTTCAGCTGGGGACAAGACGGCTTTCAGCACACGCGTGGCCGCGCTGGCGGCTTCGGCGGCTTCGAGGATATTTTGAAGGAAGCGTTTGGAGGCGCCGGCCGTTCAGGGCAGGCCGGCGGCGGCTTCCGCTTCGAGCAGGAGCAGCGCGCCGGGGCGGACGTCAGCGCTACGCTCACGATCACGCTGCCGGAAGCGGCGAAGGGAACGGACAAGCGCGTGCAACTGCCGACCGGCCGCGAGGTCGACGTAAAAATCCCGGCCGGGCTGAACGAGGGGCAAGTCATTCGCCTGAAGGGGCAGGGGCTCGCCGGTTCCGGCGGCCGTGCCGGCGACCTTCTGATCACGGTGTCGGTCGCTCCGCATCCGCTGTTTACGCGCAGCGGGGCCGATTTGCGTCTCGAGCTTCCCGTCACGCTCTATGAGGCGGTGCTCGGTGCCAAGGTGCGGGTGCCGACGCTCGACGGCGCAGTCGAGCTTGCGATCCCTCCCGGCACCAGTTCCGGGCGCATCTTCCGCCTCAAAGGCAAGGGCTTCCCTGCCAAGCAGGGCAAAGGCGACCTGCTCGCCACCGTGCGGATCGTGTTGCCCGAAGGCGGCGACGCGGAGCTCGAAGAGCTGATGCGCAACTGGCGCAAGCTCAAGCCGCATGATCCGCGACAGGGCATGGGGTAAGCGTACGCATCCTCAGCCCGTCGTGAATGCGTTACCTCGGCTGCGCCGCGCTCTTGTCGATCTGGTCGTACGCTGCCTGCGAGACACCGAGCAGCCGCTCGCGGTCGGTGGGGCCGCTCACGACGTATGCGAGGCCGCGCTCGACCCAATAGACGGCGGCGAAGCGATCGGCCGAACGGTAGCGCATGGCCGTCTGCGGCGAATCCGTGCGCGCGTAGTAGATGGTAAAACGCTCGCCGGAGTGCCCTTCATACATGCACAATGCCGCCGGGCCGAACGGACCGGGCAGGAGGCGTCCGCCCACCAGCTTCAATCCGATCGATTCGAGATCGGGTATTTTGAGTTCGTAATCGAGACGTCTCGACAGCCACTGGATCAAATGCGGCCATTCGCTTCCGGTGACCTCGACGGGATGACGCACCTCGACCACGTAGACCCCGTGGGCATCGAGCGCCTGTGCGGTGAAGGTGTCGAAGCGGCTCGGCGCCGCGGCCGATGCTCCATGTGCCATCCAGCCGACCGCCCCGCCGGCGAGAAATGCTACGACCACCGCAGCCGCGGCAATCGCACGCCAGGAGCGGGCGCCGCGGGCCAGTTTGTCGAGATTCAAGCGCGCCGGGACTGGCTCAGAGGCGAGCATGCCGAAGCGCGCGCGGATCGCGTCCGCCTGCGCGCGCCACTGCGCGACGCGGGCAGCATCTTCCGGATGCGAGGCAAGCCACGCCTCGACAGCGTCGCGGCGGTCGGCCGCAAGCTCGCCATCGACATAGGCGTGCAACTCTTCCTCCGTCACGGGTGGGTATCGGTCGATCATTGTCTTCGCCCTCGATCTATTTGACCCGGCGTAGCGGGGGGCGCTCGCCGTCGAGATAGGCCTTAATCTGCATGCGCGCTCGCGCTAACCGCGACATCACGGTCCCAATGGGCACGCCCTGCACTTCAGCGACCTCGCGGTAAGTGAGACCCTCGAGCACGACCAGCAGCAGGGCCGAGCGCTGATCCTCTACCAGCGAGGCGAGCGCCCGCTCGATGTCGCGCGCTCCCGCCTCCGGTCCGGCCAGTTCCGGGGCATCGTTGTCGTCGATCGCCTGCAGCACCGGACGCCGCGCCAAGGCGCGCAGCCGGTTGCGATTGAGGTTGGTCAGAATCGTGTAAAGCCAGCTGCGAATGTCGCCACCATGAAACAGGTGCTCTGACCTCAGCGCGCGCACCAGCGTGTCCTGCACGAGATCGTCAGCAAGCTCGCCATTACGCGTGAGCGCGCGCGCATAGCGTCGCAGTGCCGGTATTGCGGCCTCGATCGCTTGCTGGAAACCGCCCAACGCCCTTGTCTCCCACTCCCCGCAAACGATGACCGCCGCGGCCGGCGTCGACAACCTCGCCAGTCGCGACGAGTCGCCGATATCATCCGGACAAACACTTTGCCGCAACCGATATTCCCCGCGTTGGCCGCGAGAATGGCGGCGCGTGGCGGCTGCTTGTCGGTCCTCTCCCCCTATGTCATAGGGAAGAGCGCCTTCGGTGGCGAGCGGGGAGAATCATGCCGGAAACGTCAGGCCTCTTGCGCGGCAAACGGGGTCTGATCGTGGGTGTGGCCAATAACCGGTCGCTTGCGTGGGGTATTGCAAAAGCTTGCCATGGACAGGGCGCCGAACTTGCTTTCACTTACCAAGGGGAGGCGTTCAAGAAGCGCCTCGAGCCGCTCGCGCAAGACGTTGATGGAATGGTGATCGGGCATTGCGACGTGACCGAGCCCGACACCATCGATGCGGCTTTCGCGACGATCGCCGCGAAATGGGGCGCGCTCGATTTTCTCGTGCACGCCATTGCGTTCTCCGACAGGGATCAGCTGTCCGGGCGCTACGTCGATACGACGGCGGATAATTTTTCAAAGACGCTGCTGGTGAGTTGCTATTCGTTCACGGCGATGGCGCAACGCGCAGAGAAGCTGATGCGCGCCGGCGGTGCGCTGCTCACGCTCACCTATTACGGCGCCGAGAAATGGATGCCGCACTACAACGTGATGGGAGTTGCTAAGGCAGCGCTCGAGGCGTCCGTGCGCTACCTCGCCGCCGATCTGGGCGACAAGAACATTCGCGTCAATGCCATCTCCTCCGGCCCAATCAAGACGCTGGCGGCGTCGGGCATTGGCGACTTCCGCTACATCCTGAAATGGAACGAACACAATGCGCCGCTGCGCCGCAGCGTTACGATCGAGGAGGTCGGCGATACAGCCGTCTATTTCCTCTGCGATCTCTCTCGTGGCGTGACCGGGGAGATTCAGCACGTCGATGCCGGCTACCACATTGTCGGAATGAAACATCCCGACGCGCCCGACATCGTGGTCGGCAAGGAATGACGACGGTGACTGCTCGGGACGTGCCGCGACGCAGCGCGCGGGGCCACGCCGTGCGGTCCGCGCACGAGCGCACCGCGGCGCTTCAGCGCCGGATACCGGCTGCGGCCTGAGAGGCGGACGACGCGTGCCGCGACCCGTCATCTACTATATTCGGCACGGGCTCACCGATTGGAACCTCGAGCAACGGCTGCAGGGCCGCCACGATGTGCCGCTCAACGTCGCGGGCTGTGCGCAGGCCGCCTGCTGCGCCGGCATCCTGCATGACCTGTTCCTCCGCGACGGTCGTGCGCCGGAGAGCTTGGCGTACGTGTCGAGCCCGCTCGTGCGTGCGCGCAAGACCATGGAGATCGTGCGCGCGACGCTCGGGCTTAAGCCCGCCGATTATGTCGTCGAAGCGCAGCTTGCCGAGATTGCATTCGGAGAATGGGAAGGACTCACCTATGCGCAAGTCATGGCGCGCGACGAGCGTGTGGTTGCCGCGCGCGAGTCCGATAAATGGGGCTTCACGCCGCCTGGCGGTGAAAGCTACGCGGAGGTGGCCGTTCGGATTCGCCAATGGTACGCGCGCCTAGAGCGCGATGCGGTCGTTGCCGCCCATGGCGGCACCGCGCGCGCGTTGATCGCGCATCTCGGGCTCGCGGCGCCGCAGGACGCCGCGCATTATTCCATCGATCACGGCGTGGTTTATCTGTTCGCGGAGAAGAGGCTCACGCGGTACGCGTGATCTGGACCGCCAATTCCAAGCCGGCTCGAGCGCCGTTTACGCATTCCGGCGCCGGCATTTGACCGCGACAGCCACGCGGGCTACCACACGGCGTCGAGCGCAACGCCATGTCGTTCAACACTTTCGGGCACCTGTTCAGGGTCACGACCTTCGGCGAAAGCCATGGGCCCGCCATCGGTTGCGTGGTCGACGGTTGCCCGCCGCGCATCCCGCTGACCGAGGCGGACATCCAGCCCTATCTCGACAAGCGGCGACCCGGCCAGTCGCGTTTCACGGCGCAGCGCCGCGAACCGGACCAGGTGAAAATCCTCTCCGGCGTCTTGGTCGACGAAACGACCGGCCAGCAGGTGACCACGGGAACGCCGATTGCGCTCGTCATCGAGAATGTCGACCAGCGCACGAGGGATTATTCCGACATCAAGGACAAGTACCGGCCCGGGCACGCCGATTACACCTACGACGCCAAATACGGCATCCGCGACTATCGCGGCGGCGGCCGTCAATCGGCGCGCGAGACCGCCATGCGGGTTGCTGCGGGCGCGATCGCGCGCAAAATCGTGCCGGGGCTTACGGTGCGCGGTGCGTTGATCCAGATGGGCGAGCACGGTGTCGAGCGCGCGCGGTGGAACTGGGACGAGATCGAGCGCAATCCGTTCTTTTGTCCGGATGCGGAGAAGGCAAAATTCTTCGAAAGCTATCTCGACGATATCCGCAAGCGTGGCTCCTCCGTCGGGGCAGTCATCGAGATCGTTGCGGAAGGCGTACCGGTTG
>VAZQ01000687.1:0-1817 GCA_005883115.1 Alphaproteobacteria bacterium
GGACGACGGCGCGCAAGCACGCGCGCCACCTGGGCGAGCTCGCGAAGACCGCCTCGGCCGAACTCAAGGCGCCGCTCGACGATATGCCGCAGCGTCTCGCGCAGGTGCTTGAGGAGCGCCGCCGCCTTGAGCGCGAGCTGTCGGAGGCGAAGAAGAAGCTCGCCATGGGCGGCGGTGCCGCGCAAGACGCGGACGGCGTGCGTCTCGTGGGCGACGTGAAGCTTCTGGCGCGCGCGGTCGAGGGCATCGATCTCAAGGACCTGCGCAGCCTCGCCGACGAAGGCAAGAAGCGCCTGGGTTCCGGTGTCGTCGCCATCGTTGGCGTCACAGAGGAGGGCAAGGCCGGCGTCGTGGTCGGCGTCACGGCTGACTTGACCGCCCGCTTCTCCGCCATCGACCTGGTGCGCAAAGGCGCCGAGGCGCTCGGCGGCAAAGGGGGCGGGGGGCGCGCGGACATGGCGCAGGCTGGCGGTCCGGACGGCTCCAAGGCAGACGCCGCGCTCAAAGCGATCGAAGGCGCGCTCGCCGTAAGCTGACCGCGGTAGCCCGGGTTGAGCGGATCGAAACCCGGGATTCTGCTCGCCACTGCGATCGCGCCGACTGTCTCTTCGCTCCAGCTGACGCGGGTACGGTTACGCCATCGCCTTCTTCAGGTTCTCGTCCACCTTGTCGAGAAACCCGGTGGTGGAGAGCCATTTCTGATCGGCGCCGACGAGCAGCGCGAGGTCCTTGGTCATAAAGCCCCCCTCGACCGTGCCGACGGTGATCTGCTCCAAGGTGGCGGCGAATTTCGCGAGCGTGGCGTTATCGTCGAGCTTGGCGCGATGCGCGAGCCCACGCGTCCAGGCGAAGATCGAAGCGATCGAATTGGTCGAGGTCTGCTCGCCTTTCTGGTGCTGGCGGTAGTGGCGCGTCACCGTGCCATGCGCGGCCTCCGCTTCGACCACCTTGCCGTCCGGCGTCATCAGCACCGACGTCATCAGACCGAGTGAGCCATAGCCCTGCGCGACGGTATCGGACTGCACGTCGCCATCGTAGTTCTTGCAGGCCCATACATAGCCGCCGGACCATTTCAGCGCTGCCGCCACCATGTCGTCGATCAGCCGGTGTTCGTAGAAGATGCCTTTCTTCTCGAACGCGGCCTTGAACTCGGCGTCGTAGATCTCCTGGAAAATGTCCTTGAACCGCCCGTCATAGACTTTGACGATGGTGTTTTTGGTGGAGAGATAGACCGGGTAGCCACGGTTGAGACCATAGTTGAGCGAGGCCCGGGCAAAATCGCGGATCGAGTCGTCGAGATTGTACATCGCCATGGTCACCCCGCCGCCGGGGAAGCGAAAAACCTCGCGCTCGATCTTGGTGCCGTCGTCGCCAACAAACGAGAGCGACAGCTTGCCCTTGCCCGGCACCTTGAAGTCGGTCGCGCGGTATTGGTCGCCGTAGGCGTGGCGGCCGATGATGATTGGCTTGGTCCAGCCGGGCACCAGCCGCGGCACGTTCTTGCAAATGATCGGCTCGCGGAAGATGACGCCGCCCAGAATGTTGCGGATCGTGCCGTTGGGCGAGCGGTACATATCTTTCAGCCCGAATTCCTTCACCCGCGCTTCGTCGGGGGTGATGGTGGCGCACTTGACGCCGACGCCGACCTTCTTCACCGCCTCCGCCGCTTCGATCGTGATGCGGTCGCGGGTCTCGTCGCGCTTCTGCATGCCGAGGTCGTAGTAGAGGAGCTCCACGTCGAGATAAGGATGGATCAGCTTTTCCTTGATGAGATGCCAGATGATGCGGGTCATCTCGTCGCCGTCCATCTCGACGAC
>VAZQ01000687.1:1890-3961 GCA_005883115.1 Alphaproteobacteria bacterium
CGGTGCGCCCTGCAAGGACAAAACGAAGCGGTGCGAATTGCGCGCGCACAGCCGGCGCGCCATTGTGCGCGCGGGCTACCGGTGCAAGATGCCTGCAAACGCCTGTGGCGCCTGCGTGGACGCAAAGGATGTCCTGATTTGGCAAGAATGCCGACATGGCGCGACATCAGAGGGGTTTACGGCCGCCGCCGGCGCGCGCTGCGCCAGGCGCTGCTCGAGCCATTGCTGGTCGGTTGGCCGACGCTGCGTGACGTGGTGATGAACGCGCTCGCTGCGCGCGGGCATCTCGTCCTGTGCGAACTCGGCGACGTGCGCTTCTTCGTCGACCCCAGCGATCGCGTGGTCGGCGCCTGGCTGATATGGCACGGCGGCTGGCAGCGCCGCGAGATCGATAGCGCGGTCGAAATCTTGTCGGCGGCGCGGCGGTTGCCGCCCGATGCGGTGTTCGTCGACGTCGGCGCGCACATCGGTACGCACACCATCTATGCACTACGTAGCGGCCGCTTCGCGCGCGTCGTTGCGTTCGAGCCCGCGCCGCGCAACGCGGCGCTGCTTGCCAGGAATCTCGACGCGAACGGGCTCACGCATGTCGCGGTGATCGTCGCGAAGGCCGGCGGCGCCGCGCCGGGTAACGCCGTGCTGCATCTCCACCCTCGCAATACCGGCGCGCACGCGATCGGCGCGCCGCCGTCGGTCGATGGCACGGCGCGGCTCGAGGTCCCGCTCGTGCGTGTCGATGACGAGCTTGCACATTTGGGTGTGGCGCCGGAGAGCGTCGCGCTGGTCTGGGTGGACGTCGAGGGCCTTGCCGGCCTTATGCCCCGCGCGGTGCCGATCGCCTTCGAATTCAACCCGCGTCGCTACAGCGCTGAGAGCAAAGCGCGGCTCGTGGCGCGCCTCGCGCAGCATTATACGACCGTGCACAGTCTGGGACGGGGCGAGGGGACGGCGCCCATTGGCACGCTCGCCGCGCGCGAGCACACCGATGACGTGCTGGTGTATTAGTCAATGCCCGGCGCCGGAACCGACAAGACCAAGAACTGGATAGAGATGCCGGGCCCGATCATCGTGCTGGTCGAGCCGCAGCTGGGCGAAAATATTGGTGCAGCCGCGCGCGTGATGGGGAATTTTGGCCTCAGCCGGCTGCGCCTGGTCAAGCCGCGCGACGGCTGGCCCAACATGCAGGCTCGGCGCGCCGCCTCCGGCGCCGATTGCATCCTGGAAGACGCGCAGCTCTACGAAACGCTCGATGCGGCGATAGCCGACTGCACGCTCGTCGTCGCGACCACGGCGCGCGCCCACGACCAGGCCAAGCCGGTGGTGGCGCCGGAGGCCGCCGCCCAGGAGATCTCGACGCAGATCGCCGGCGGCGGCACGGTCGGCATCCTGTTCGGTCGCGAACGGTACGGGCTGCAGAACGAAGAGGTCGGGCTGGCCGACCGTATCATCACCTTTCCGGTCAATCCGGGGTTCGCCTCGCTCAATCTCGCCCAGGCCGTGCTCGTCGTCGGCTACGAATGGTTCAAGCTGAAAACCTCGGGTGCGCTGCCGTTTCAAACGCCGGACAAATCCCCGCGGGCACCCAAGCAGCAGCTGCTGGCGTTCTTTGCCGATCTCGAGCGCGAGCTCGAAAAGGTCGAGTTCTTCCGCCCGCCGGAAAAGCGCGAGACCATGGTCGTCAACCTGCGCAACATTTTTTCGCGCATGCAGGCCAGTCAGCAGGATGTCCGCACGCTCCACGGCGTGATTCTGGCCATTGCCGAGGGCCGCAAAGGCCCGGCGCGGGGCGGCGTGCTCGACGGCGAGGAAGCGGAAATGCTGCGGGCGCTGCTTGCCGAGCACGGGCAAGGCCGCGTGCCCTCCGAACGCGGGCCGGTGCGGGGGCTCGCGCGGCTGCTCCGACGCAATCCCACCGAGGCCGAGCGCGCCTTCTGGACTGCGCTCGTCAACGACCGCCGCTTCGCCGGATCGGGGTTCAAGCGCCAGGTGCCGGTCGGCCCGCACATCACGGATTTCGTGTCGTTTCCACTGCGCATCGTGCTCGACCTCGTGCCCGAGGAGGAGAGCGTTG
>VAZQ01000687.1:3992-5174 GCA_005883115.1 Alphaproteobacteria bacterium
TACCGGGTGATCGAGATTCGTGCCGCCGACGCCGAGCGTGACGTCGGCAGATTGCTCGACGAGCTGGCGCCGGTCACCGCTGCGAGAAGCGCCGGCGCCCCGCCGTCCCGATCGGATCCCCCGATCAGCGCCTGAGCTTCTGCAGCGCTGATGCGGCGGCGCCCCGCAGGAATCCCATGGCCGCTGCCGACCGCCAGGCGCGCGCTCGGGCGTCGCGCTCCGCGCGTCAGCCGGTCAGCTTGATCTGCTGGATCGCCTGCTCCAGCAGCTCGTCCATGGTGCGGCGAATCTGGTGATCGGACTGGACGACGCCCTTGGCATCGAAGTCGCGCCGGATCTTCTTGAACACATCGTGATCGCCCTCGGCGTACGCGGCCATCACCATTTCCCTGGCGTAGGCGTCGGCGTCGGCGCCGGAGAGGCCGAGCTTCTCCGCCGCCCACAGGCCGAGCATCTTGTTGCGCCGGGCGATCGCCTTGAACCGCAGCTCCTCGTCGTGCGCGAAGCGTTTTTCGAACTCCTCCTCGCGTTTGTCGAAGGTGGTGGGCATGTCGGGCCTCGCGTGCGGTCGGGAAATGCGTCAGCGGCTTGCATAAAGGGTTGGAATCCCCAAATCAACTCGGTCCGCGGACGCCCCCCGGGGAGAACCGGCGGGCGCGATTGTGCTCCCGATGATCATCGGCTAGGTTGCCCGAGCGGTCGGGCAGGCAGCTCTTGAGTCGTGCCGCCCGGTCCCTCCGCAGCGGACCTCGTAGCCTCACTGGAGCCCCGGCAACTATGGACTTCCTCAAGCCACGGTACATCCCGATGAGCCGCCGCCGCCGCATCTATGAAGGCAAGGCGAAGGTCCTCTATGAGGGCCCCGAGCCGGGAACGCTGATCCAGCATTTCAAGGACGATGCGACCGCCTTCAATGCGAAAAAGCATGAGGTGATCGAAGGCAAGGGCGTGCTCAACAACCGCATCTCGGAGTACCTGTTCCAGCACCTCAACGACATCGGCGTGCCGACCCATTTCATCCGCCGGCTCAATATGCGCGAGCAATTGATCCGGGAGGTGGAGATCATCCCGCTGGAAGTGGTGGTGCGAAACGTCGCGGCAGGCTCGCTGAGCCAGCGGCTCGGGATCGAGGAAGGTACCCAGCTGCCGCGGTCGATCATCGAGTTCTACTACAAGAACGAC
>VAZQ01000688.1 GCA_005883115.1 Alphaproteobacteria bacterium
TAGCCGGGATCGTGAATCTGCTTATGTTGTGGCACGAGGCAATCCGCCTCGCATCACGACAGGAGCAGAGCCATGGACTCATCGCTTCAGGGCATCACGCCGTTGCGGCAACGCATGATCGACGACATGCGGATGCGCAAGTTCGCGGACAAGACACAGAGTCACTACCTTCGCGCGGTACGACAGTTGGCCGCCTTCCTTGGACGCTCGCCCGACACGGCGACGGTGGAGGATCTGCGGCGTTACCAGTTGCACTTGGTCGATCACGGCACTTCGCCGGTGTCGCTCAACGCCGCGATCGCCGGGTTGAAGTTCTTCTTCGAGGTCACGCTCGACGACGGTGACTTGATGGCCAAGATGCAACCGGTGCGGGTACCACGCACCCTGCCGGTGGTATTGAGCCGTGAGGAGGTCGCTCGGCTGATCGCTGCGACCCGCAACCTGAAGCACCAGACAGCGCTGTCGGTGGCGTACGGTGCGGGCCTGCGCGCGAGCGAGGTGGTCGGGCTGAAGGTCGGCGACATCGACAGTCAGCGCATGACCTTGCGCATCGAGCAGGGCAAGGGCCGCAAGGATCGCTACGCCATGCTGCCACCGGTGCTGCTCGAGCGCCTGCGCACCTGGTGGCGGGTGGCCCGGGCGCAGGGCAAGATGCTCGATGGTGGCTGGCTGTTTCCCGGCCTGAACTCGATCGAGTCGCTCAGCACTCGTCAGCTCAACCGCGCCGTGCACGCCGCCGCGTTGGCGGCCAAAATCGACAAGCGCGTGTCGATGCACACCTTTCGGCATAGCTTCGCCACGCACTTGCTGGAGCAGAAGGTCGACATCCGGGTCATCCAAGTGCTGCTCGGACACAAGAAGATCGAGACCACCGTTCTCTATACCCAGGTGGCTACCGACCTACTGCGCGAAGTGATCAGTCCTCTGGAGCGCTTGCCCACTGCGTAGCGTCTACGCGTGGGGCGCCACGCCCTGGAGGTCGCGGACATCTTTCGCACCTACGGGCCGGCTTGGCGGCAAGCGCAGCACGGCCACTTGAGCCTCGGTCAGCTCAAGGTGATGTCCGCCATCGAACAGTGCCGCAGCGCGGCGCTGGGGGGACATGTATTGCATTGCGACGCTTGTGATCAAGTCGAGATCGCCTACAACTCATGCCGCAACCGGCATTGCCCGAAGTGCCAGGCCAGTGCCGCAAAGCGCTGGCTCCAGGCCCGGCAGGCCGACCTCCTGCCGCTGGACTATTACCATGTCGTATTCACGTTGCCGGCGCCGGTCAGCGCCATCGCCTACTACAACAAGGCAGTGATCTACGACCTGTTGTTCGAGATCGCTGCGGAAACGCTGCGCACCATCGCCGTCGACCCGAAGCATCTCGGCGCGCAAATTGGTGTGACGCTGGTCCTGCACAGCTGGGGCTCGGCGCTGACGCATCATCCCCATGTGCACGGCATCGTTGCAGGTGGCGGCTTCGCCCTCGACGGCGAGCGTTGGGTCGCCTGCAAGCCGGGCTTCTTCCTGCCGGTGCGGGTACTCTCGCGTCTGTTCCGCCGCCGCTTCCTCGAAGAACTCGACCAGGCTCATCGCGCCGGCCAGCTACAGTTCTTCGGCGAGTATGCCGCGCTCACCGACGCGCGGGCTTTCGTCGACTGGCTCGCGCCACTGCGAGCGTGCGAATGGGTCGTCTATGCCAAACATCCGTTTGCCGGCCCGGCTGCGGTGCTCGCCTATCTCTCCCGTTACACCCACCGGGTGGCGATCTCCAACCAGCGACTGCTCGCACTCGATGAACGCGGCGTCACCTTCCGTTGGAAGGATTATCGGGCCAAGGGAAAGACGCGCTACAAGACCATGACGCTCAGCGCCGAGGAGTTCATGCGTCGCTTCCTGTTGCACGTCCTGCCCGGCGGCTTTCACCGCATCCGCCACTACGGGCTGCTCGCCAATGCCGCGCGCCGGGAGAATCTCGCCCGAGCGCGCGAACTGCTGCAGGTCGCCCCCGCTGCGGCTGAACCACCACCCGAGACGCCTGTAGCCAGCGTCGCGCCCACCTTCGTCTGCCCGCACTGTGGAGCAGCGATGATCATCGTCGAGACCTTCGCCCGCGGCGAACCGATCCGCGCGCCGCCCACCTTGCGAGCTGCAGCATGATCACCGGCATCGGTTGCTTCGGTGCGTCCGCTCTTCGTCGACTATCACCGAAAGCGGACGGCTTTGCCTTACGCTGCCGAAGCATCGTTTCTCGCCCGCCGCGTCATCCCGACTGCAGTCTCGCACCGTCGCCATCCAAAATCCGCGCGACGCCACACTCCGCTCGCACGGCCAAATCACCGCATCCGGCCGGACTGCGATCCATCGAATCCCCATAGCGGATTAGCCTCTCCGCACACCACCGGGGCATGCCGCGGTTTCCTCCCT
>VAZQ01000689.1 GCA_005883115.1 Alphaproteobacteria bacterium
TGCTGGCGGCATTGCAGCGGATCGGCCGACAGGCGCCGCCCGGTCTTTTGATCAGGGCCGAAGACGCGCTGCAATCGGTGCGCTCCGCCATGATGCTGGGCGCGGTATTGCCCGAGATGCGACAGCAAACCGAGGTGCTGGCGGCCGATCTCGCCGAGCTCGTGCGCTTGCGCCAGCAAATTGCCGCCGAGCGCGACCGCCTCGCCAGAGATCTTTTCGTGCTCGCGGACGAGCGCCAACGGCTGTCCCTGTTCATCGAGGAGCGGCAAAAACGATTGGCGGAGGTGGAACAGGCCCTCACCGATGAACGCCAACGCGCCGCGGAGCTGGCGCGTCAGGCGGAAAATCTCAATCAGCTGATCGTCAAGCTCGAACGGGGTCTCGACACTGCCTCCCGCGCCGCGCGGGCGGCGGCCCGCTCGAGCGAGGACGGGAAGGCCTCGAGCGGGAGGCCGGACCTTGCCGCGCTCAAGGATCCGGGGCGGCTGAGCCCGGCCATCGCCTTTGCTGCGGCCAAGGGAATGCTGCCGCTACCGGTCAACGGCGCCCGAATCAAGGAATTTGGGGCCGCCGACGGCCTCGGAGGCACCGAAAAGGGTGTATCGATCGCTGCCCGCCCTGGCGGCCAGATCACGGCTCCGTGCGACGGATGGGTGGTTTACGCCGGCCCCTTCCGCAATTATGGCCAACTCTTGATCCTTAATGCCGGCGGCGGATATCATGTCTTGCTCGCTGGGATGGAACGGATATCCGTTGATTTGGGGCAGTTCGTGGTGACGGGCGAGCCCGTCGCGGTGATGGGCGACGGAGCCCAATCGGCCGTTGCCAAAGCAGGTGGTGTAAGCCAACCCGTTCTCTATATAGAGTTCCGCAAGGACGGGGTTCCAGTCGATCCAGGTCCATGGTGGGCCGTAAACGAAGGCCAGAAGGTTCGCGGATGATGATGCGCAAGACTTCCCTGATTCTCCTCGGTGCGGCGGCGGGCATAGCCGTGACACTGATCGCCACGTCGCCTCGCATCGTGCTCGATGGAGCACGCGCACAAGCGGCCGCCGCCGATACCTATCGGCAGCTGAGCCTGTTCGGCGATGTTTTCGAGCGGGTGCGGGCGGACTACGTGGAAAAGCCCGACGACAGCAAGCTGATCGAATCGGCGATCAACGGAATGCTGGCGGGGCTCGATCCACATTCGAGCTTTATGGACTCCAAGAGCTTCCGCGACATGCAGGTGCAGACTCGCGGCGAGTTCGGCGGTCTCGGCATTGAGGTGACCATGGAGGACGGCCTGATCAAGGTCGTCGCTCCCATCGATGAGACGCCGGCAGCCAAGGCCGGCATCATGGCTAATGACATCATCACCCATCTCGACGACGAGCCGGTACAGGGGCTCACCCTGAACCAGGCGGTCGAGAAAATGCGCGGGCCGGAAAACTCCAAGCTCAAACTCAAGATCATGCGCAAGGGTCAGGAGAAGCCAATCGAGGTTACCATTGTCCGCGCGCGCATCCAGGTGCGCTCCGTGCGCTCACACATGGAAGGGGACGACGTCGGCTTCATCCGTATAACCCAATTCAACGAGCAGACCACCGAAGGTCTGAAAAAGGCGATCACTGATCTCTCCGCGCAGGCTGGCGACAAGCTCAAGGGCTACGTCATCGATCTGCGTAACAATCCTGGCGCCGATGCCTTCCTGGAGAAGGGCGAGATTGTGTCGACACGCGGCCGCAATGCCGAGGAGACTCAGCGGTTCAATGCGCGCGCGGGCGACCTCACCAAGACCAAGCCGGTCATCGTGCTGATCAACGGCGGCTCGGCGTCGGCTTCGGAAATTGTGGCGGGTGCGCTGCAAGACCACCGCCGGGCGACCGTCATCGGCACGCGCTCATTCGGCAAAGGTTCGGTGCAAACCATCATTCCGCTCGGCTCGGGCAACGGGCGCGCTATTTCACGCCTTCCGGACGGTCCATCCAGGCGAAGGGCATCTCGCCCGACATCGAGGTGCTGCAGGACGTCCCCGAGGAGCTCAAGGCGCGCACCGACACGCGTGGCGAGGCGTCGTTGCGCGGGCATCTCAAGGCCGAAGGGGACGAGCAGACCGGCTCACAGTCCTATATTCCGCCAGATCCAAAGGACGACAAGGCGCTCCATAGCGCGCTCGATCTCATTCGCGGCATCCAGAAGAATTCGGCTTATCCACCGAATCAGAAAACCGCCGTGCCGAACTAGGATAAGCGATTCATATCCACCGACGGGGCGGCCTGTGGCCGCCCCGTCCCTTTTGCGGCGGCCTCTCGGATTTAAGAGCGCGTCTCCTGGGCAGCGCAGCATGAAGCGAAGCGCAATAATGCCCTGCAGATCCGGGGTCTGTGGCGGTCCCGGATCAGTGGCGCACAGCTCCACTTCGTGGAGTTTATCCTCGGGCCGCGCGAAGCGCGGACCCGGGGACGCTGCGCCGCATCCGGGAGACGTCGGTTAAACTAACGCCCATGTTCGAATCGCTGCCTTATCGCCCCTGCGTCGGCGCCGTCGTGTTCAATCGCCACGGGCGCGTCTTCATCGGCCGCCGCATCGACGGGCCCGAGCATGTCGACCAAGCTCACGCTTGGCAGCTGCCGCAGGGCGGCATCGATGGCGGCGAGGATCCCTGGCGTGCGGCGTTGCGCGAACTTTACGAGGAGACCAATATCCGATCGGTCGCAAAGCTCGGAGAGGTGAAGGAGCAGCTCTGCTACGATATCCCGCGCGAAATCGTTGGCAGAGCCTGGCGAGGCAAGTACCGCGGGCAATGCCAGAAATGGTACGCGCTGCGGTTCACCGGCGAGGAGAGCGAAATCGACATTGCGCATCCCGCCG
>VAZQ01000019.1 GCA_005883115.1 Alphaproteobacteria bacterium
CGAGCACGCCTTGCACCAGGCGGCCGCCCTTGGGTGCGGAGGGTTCCGCATAAGGCAAGCGGGCAAAACCCTCTGGCCAGGCCGGCGCACCGTGCATCGCTATACCGTGCCGCACCTCGCCAGCGGCCGCCGCGCTCGGGCTGGCCGCACACAGGACAAGGCCAACTAGCGCCGCATGCCATGCGGCCGGGCGACGCGCCCGGCGTGGATGGATGGCATGGATGAAAGGGCTCACGGCGGCAATGCGATCTTCAGAAGTCTTTCCATTGAACCTCGCCAAACCGGCCAGCTTGGCTGCGATTCCAAGTCAGTAGGCGGCCGAAGCCGACATGTCGTACCACAACGCGGCGTGGTTATGGCTGTCGCACCGGGGTGAAGGGGCCTAGACCGAAAGGCAACGTCACGCTCCTGCCGCATTTGGTGCCGACACAGCCTAATGCGGGGCAACCGTTCCAGCGTGGGGCGCTGGGAGCGGTAAGCAAGAGGATCTGTCGATGGATCATCGGTTGGTTTTTGCGCCGGCCCGACCGGCCGCGTGCGTGCTCGCCATCGCGGTGGCGACGACCATGCTCACCGCGTTAATCGGTTCCGTGGCCTTCGCCCAAGCTCCGCCGGCAACGCCCGCGCCCGCAGCCCCGGCTGCCCCCAAAGCTGCCCCAAAGGCCGCGCCGAAGGCAGCTCCCACACAGAAGCCGGCGGAAATTCCGGCGCCGCAGCAGCCGCAGGCGCAGGCTGAGCAACCGCAGCTTATCTTCTCGCCATGGACGAAGTTCTGTCTGAAAGGCCAAGAGGCCAATGCCAAGCAAGTCTGCTTCACCGGCAAGGATGGCCGGGTCGAATCGGGCATGCCGGTCGTTGCCGCAGTGCTGATCGAGCCGGAAAACGACCCGAAAAAGGTACTCCGGGTGACCTTGCCGCTCGGCATGTCGATCCAACCCGGAACTCGCGTGATCGTTGACAGCGGCCAACCCATGACCGGTCCCTACGTCATCTGCTTCAACAACGGCTGCATGGCCGATTACGAGGCGAGTGGCGAACTCATCGGCAAGCTGAAGAAAGGGCAGGGCCTCGTTATTCAGGGAATCAACGGCGCCGGTCAGCCGATCAGTCTCGTGCTTCCGCTGCAGGATTTTGCCAAGGCCTATGACGGTCCGCCGACCGATCCGAAAAAGTTCGAGGAGCAACAGAAGCAGCTGCAGGACGAGTTGCAGAAGCGGGCCGAGGACGCACGCAAGAAGCTCGAGGCGCAGCAGCCTTCGGCGCCGCAGTCGGCAGCTCCAGCGGCTCCATCGCGCTAAGGTCCCGACGTCAGATCGGAAAGAGAACGAGGCGCGCCCCAAGGCGCGCCTCGTTTGTCAACAGGCCAGTCGCGTCCTCCGCTCTCAGTTGAGCAGCGAATTGCGCTGCCGGTAGCTGCCTGTCTCGTCCTGCTCGAAGATTTTAGCGACCTGAGGATGGCGTACGGGCTTGCCCGAGGTGTCGGGCAACAGATTTTGTTCGGAGACATAGGCGATGTATTCAGTCTCCGCGTTTTCCGCGAATAGATGATAGAACGGCTGATCCTTGTGTGGGCGCACTTCAGCGGGGATCGACTGATACCATTCTTCCGTGTTGTTGAATTCCGGATCGATGTCAAAGACGACACCGCGAAAGGGAAACAGGCGATGCCGCACCACCTGACCAATTTTGAACCTGGCGTTGCGTGTCTTGCTCATGGCTGAACTGAAATAATCCAGGATTGCGAGCCGCGCCAGAGGCTCATAAGCCGTACCGCGCCCCTATCTGGGGATCCTTGGCGGCAACCAGCCGGGCAAGATTGATCAGCACTTTGGCCTGCTTCCAGGTCGCATCGTCCTGCATCTTGCCGTCAATCATCGCCGCCCCGGTGCCGTCAGGCACGGCTTCGATAATTTTCTTGGCGAAAGCGACCTCCACCGGATCCGGCGAAAATACACGTTTCGCGATCGGCACTTGGGTTGGATGCAACGTCCAAGTGCCCACGCAGCCCATGATAAACGCGTTGCGGAACTGGGCCTCGCACGCTTCTTGATCGTTGAAGTCGCCGAACGGACCGTAAAAAGGTTTTATGCCCGCCGCGGCGCAGGCATCGACCATCTTGGCCAAGGTGTAATGCCATAGATCCTGCTGAAACGCGGGACGCGGTTCGCCGCCAGGGGTGGCGTCCGCAAGCACTCTGTATTGCGGGTGGCCGCCGCCAACGCGAGTCGTTTTCATCGCGCGCGAGGCGGCGAGATCGGCCGGGCCGAGGCTGACGCCGTGCATGCGGGGCGAGGCGACCGCAATGTCGGCAACGTTGTCGACGCCCTCGGCGGTCTCCAGAATGGCGTGAATCAGGATCGGTTTCTTGACCGAGTGCTTCGCTTCCAGTTGGGCCAGGAGCTGGTCGAGATAATGAATATCCCACGGCCCTTCGACTTTGGGCAGCATGATGACATCGAGCTTCTCTCCCACCGCGCCCACGATCTCGGTCACGTCGTCGAGGACCCACGGCGAGTTGAGTGCGTTGATGCGAGTCCACAGGCCAGTTGCGCCGAACTCGTTCGCTTTGGCCAGCGCGATGAAGCCTGCGCGCGCCTCCTGCTTGGCGTTGGCAGGGATAGCATCTTCGAGGTTGCCGAGTATCACGTCGACCTCTGCGATCAGCTCCGGTACTTTCGCGCGTAGCTTCTCGATGTGCGGAGGCACGAAATGAATCATCCGCTCGAGCCTGATCGGCAGCTCGCGTAGCGGCGTTGGCGCGCCGAGCGCCAGCGGCTTGAAGAAATTGCGCGGCAGCTTCATGCGATCAAAATTCTCGTTCCAATCACGGCATCTTGCTACATGTGAGCCAGGTTTGGAGCTCGCCAAATTGCTTTTACAGACAACGGCAAGCGTCGACGAGGCGAACAGCTCGCGTGTGGACTTATTTGGCCTTGGGCGCTACTGCAAAGGAATATTGGCTTGCTTGATCACCTTGCCCCAGAGCTGCGTTTCTTCGACAAAGAACTGCCCTGTTTCCGCGCGGCTCTTAGTCATGGGCTCCATCTGAATGCCGCGCACCTTTTCGGCAGCTTCCGGCCGCGCGAGGATATCTACGACGTCACGATTGATCCTGTCCGCCAACGCTGCGGGTGTGTGCGGTGGGGCGACCATGGCGTACCAGGTGACCGCGCGATAGCCCGGCAAACCGGATTCCGCAATGGTCGGAATGTCCGGCAGCTCGCGCACGCGGTCCGTCGTTCCGACCGCGACGATTTTGACCTTGCCGTCGCGATGCAGCGCAAGCGAAGTCGTGGGCGTGTCGAACATCATGTCAACGTGCTCGGCGATGATGTCGTTGATCGCTTGGCTCAGGCCGCGATATGGGATCTGCATCGTTTTGATCTCGGCGAGCATTTCAAGCTGTACCGTCGACAGGTGTCCGACGGACCCGATACCCGGAGTCGCGGACGTGATTTTGCCTGGATCAGCCTTGGCGCGCGCGACGAGGTCCGCAAGGGTGGACGCCTGCAAGCTCTTGCGCACCACGAGCACGTATGGACCGGTCGCGAGGAGCGCGATGGGAACCCAGCGCGCAGGATCATATGCCATTTCTTTATAGAGAAAGCCGTTGGTCGCGATCGGGCCAGGCGAGGCCAGGAGCAGCGTATAGCCATCGGGTTTTGCACGCGCGACTTCGGCCGCACCAATGTTACCTGCTGCGCCGCCGACATTCTCGACGATTATCGGCTGACCCCATCGGCGGCTGAGCTGGTCGGCCACCAATCGCGCGAGCGTATCCGTGCCTCCGCCCGCAGGGTATGGAACGACGACGCGCACCGGGCGGTCAGGGTAACTCTCCTGCGCGCGGACGGCATCTGACGGCACGAGCGCGGCCAGCGCCACAACAGCCACTGTAATCAGGCTTATCGCCGATCCTGCACGCATCTCTGCATCCTACGCGAACGGCACTGCGGAAGGCTAATCAAGGGAAGGTCTCGACGCCAGTGCACCCCTCTGCCGTTTTCCTGTGCTAGAGACGTGAGCAGATTTCGGGGTGACTTGTTGACCAAGGACACGCACGATTGGCTCGCGCGGGCGACGGCTCTTGCGCCATTGATCGAAGCCGCCGGCGGCCGCACCGAGATGGAGCGGAAGATTCCGGCCGATGTCCTGTCGGCAATGCATGCTGCCCGGCTGTTCCATATATTGCTGCCGGTCTCGCTGGGTGGCGGCGGCGTCGATCTCGTCACTTTCAACGAGGTCGTCGAGACACTTGCGGCAGCGGATGCGAGCCCGGCCTGGTGCCTTGCACAGGCGGCTGTCACCTCGCATGCCGCCGGATTTCTGGAGCCGAAAATTGCTCGCGAAGTCTTTGGCGCATCCGACGCATTGGTTGCTTGGGGGCCGCCTGCGGGCATTGCCAAGGCGCTCGCCGTTGACGGTGGTTATCGCGTGACCGGCAAATGGCGCTTTGCGAGCGGAAGTGCCAACGCAACCTGGATGGGCGGGCATTCGACGGTTTTCGAAGCGTCCGATAAGCCGCGCCGCGATGCAGGCGGCAATCCGATCAACCGCACCATGCTTTTCCGGCGCGAGCGAGCGCACATCGGAGATACCTGGCACGTTCTCGGACTGCGGGGCACGGCCAGCCATGACTACGAGGTCACTGATCTGTTCGTTCCGGAGGAATACACCACGTGGCGCGACTCAGCCGCTGACCGCCGCGAGAGTGGGCCGCTCTATAATATCCCGATGCTCACTCTTTATGGTGTGGGGTTTTCCGGCGTCGCACTCGGTATCGCCGGCTCGAGCCTTGCCGCGTTCATGCAGCTAGCGCAGACCAAGAGGTCCGGCGGAGGCCTCGGCTCGGCTAACTTGCTCCGGGATAATACGGTGATCCAATCGGGCCTCGCGCGGGCATCCGGCCAGCTGAGGTCAGCACGAGCTTTTCTCGTGCAGATGCTGCGGGAGGTTTGGGTGAGTTCGGCGACATCGGGCGCGCTTTCGCTCGAGCAGCGAGCGCATCTGCGCGTGGCCATCACTGGAGCAATGGAAGCGGCCCGAAAGGTGGTGAATTTCGCTTACCGTGCCGCCGGCACAACCGCAATTTTTGAAGGCAGCGCTTTTGAACGGCGGTTCCGCGATTTGCATACGTTGCTGGCGCAGGGGCAGGCACATCTGTCAAATTTCGAATCCGCAGGCCAGGCGCTGTTCGGGCTGGAACCCAGGCAAAGATTATAGCCCTACAATACCTCTCCGCGCATGAGGCGTGGCTGAGAGGCCCATGGCGACACTCCCTCGCGCATGACCGCCTGGCGCAGCGGCGCGATCCGCTCGATGAGAAAAAGACCGGCGGCGCGCGCGCCTTGCAGCGGGAGGAAATCCGTAAGTAGGCTGCGATTGAGGAGATCGACTGCCAACATGCGGCTCGTCGTGTCGGCACGGCGCATGCGATCATAGCGATCGACGGTGTCCGCAACATCCTGCCCCTCGCGGTGTGCGGCGACAACAAGCTCCGCGATGGTCGCGGCGTCGCGCAAACCGAGGTTGAGGCCTTGCGCGCCGATCGGCGCAGCGACATGCGCAGCTTCGCCGATGAGTGCCACCCGGCGCGTGCCGAAACAGGTGGCCGTCGCGGTGATCAATGGAAACACGCCGCGCCCCCGTTCGATTTCGATTGTACCGAGGATCGAATGCGAGCGGCGTTCGATCTCCGCCGCCATCTCCGCGTCGGAAAGCCCTGAGAGGACGGAGACCTCCGCTGGATCGACGACGAAGACGAGGCTTGAACGTCGCTGTGGCAAAGGCACGAGCGTGAAGGGGCCGCCCTCGGCGTGGAATTCCGTCGATGTGTCATGATGCTCGCGGCTATGGCATAGATTGAAGGTCAGAGCAGTCTGCGCGTAGCTGCGGCTGCGGATGTCGATCCCGACGGCGGTCCGACACAATGAGTGATGGCCGTCGGCGCCGATGGCCAAACGCGCCGACGTCGCGGCACCGCCGCAGCAGCGTACCGTCACTTGCGCGGCCGCAATGTTCATCGCGGCGGCTTGGTCCGGCATGCGAGTGAGCGCGGGTAGCTCCCGCGCGCGCGCTTCGAGAGCCGCGATGAGGAACCGATTCTCGATGTTGTAACCAAAAGCATCGAGCCCGATCTCACTGGCGGCGAAGCAGACCTCGGGAGCCCGTAGGAGCCGCGCCGTGTCGTCGATGATGCGCATCACGCGCAGAGGCGCGGCATCGTTTCGGCAGTGCTGCCAGACGCCGAGCGTGTCGAGCGCCTTGACTGAGTCTTGGAGCAAGGCGCTGGTTCGGTGATCCGGCAGGGGCGGGGGCTTGGCAACCAGCGTCGTTTCAACACCGGCAGACGCAAGCGCGATGGCCGCGGTCAAGCCGGCCGGACCGCCACCGACAATCACCACCTCCGCCGTCAAACGGCTCATGACCTAATCATCTTAAATTGGCCGCCAGTCTTTGGGCTTGGCCAGGGACGGGCATGACAACGAATAGCAAGACCGTATGATGCCCGCGCACGTCAATGGGTCGCTTTCGGCGGCCCTCCTTCCGCACACCGGGATCGAGGATGGCATGCTGATCCGCGCCCACACCTTCGCCGTGCATGTCTTCACCGCTGCAGGCGCGGCGCTTGCGCTCGTGGCGCTGATCTATGCGGTGCGTGAGCAATGGGCAGCGATGTTTTTGTGCCTCGCCGTCGCGCTGATCGTCGACGCGGTCGACGGCACGATTGCACGCTGGCTCAAGGTGGCGGAAGCGTTCCCGCGCTGGTCCGGTGACGTGCTCGATCTGGTGGTCGATTTCGTAACTTACGTGTTCGTGCCTGCATACGCGATTGCCGCCGGCGGGATCTTGCCGCAGCCGCTTGCGGTTCCAGCAGGCGTCATCGTCGTGATTACCGGTGCCCTTTATTTCGCCGATCGCCAGATGAAAACCGCCGACAACTACTTCCGTGGTTTTCCGGCGCTATGGAATGTGGTCGCGTTCTACCTGTTCCTGCTTAAGCCCGTGCCATCAGTCGCGGCCACGATTGTTGCTTGCCTCGCCGTACTGACCTTTGTGCCGTTCAAGTTCCTCCATCCTGTGCGGGTGGTGCGGCTGCGTGCATTGAACCTCGCAGTGGTGATTGTGTGGTCCGTGCTCGCGCTGACCGCCGTTTTCAACGACCTGGCTCCCCCAGCCTGGATCTCGGGCGGACTGGTGGTGATCGCCTTGTATTTCCTGAGAAAGGCGCTGAATGCAGGCTTTGTCGCTTCTGACCGACCCCAACGCGTGGGCCGCGCTCGTCACGTTGACCGCGCTCGAGATCGTCCTCGGCATCGACAACCTTGTTTTCATCTCTGTCCTTACCTCGCGGCTCGCCGAGGACAAAGCCCGCCGCGCTCGCCTGGTCGGCCTCGCTCTTGCGTTCATCTTTCGCGTCATCATGCTGGCTGCGCTCACCTGGCTCATAGGCCTAGCGGCGCCGCTGTTTAGCATTTTCGGTATAGAAATATCCTGGCGCGATATCATCCTGATCGGCGGCGGCATGTTTCTCATCGCCAAGGCCACGCATGAAATTCACCGCGAGGTGGAGGCGCGCGAACGTCCGGTCGACGCCAGCGGCACCACTCGGTCATTCGCTTGGATCGTGGTTCAGCTCGTTGCCGTCGATCTGGTGTTTTCGCTGGATTCGATCCTCACCGCGATCGGCATGGCCGAA
>VAZQ01000020.1 GCA_005883115.1 Alphaproteobacteria bacterium
TGGAGGTTTTCATGCCGATCAGCAGGATAGCGCTCTCGGTTGGATTGGTCGCCTCCACGATCGGTGTCGGCGTGCTCCTGGCCTCAGGCGCCGATGCCCGGCCGAGCAAGCAACGCGCCTATGCCGCGCAGCGTGCAGCACCTCGCGGCACTTCCCAGTCCAACCTGGTCTGCTGGACGCCCTGCGGCCAGCCCGGAGCGATCGTCATGGGCGCCGACCCCGATCCATTCATTCGTTCGCAGATTCTGCGCGACGCGACCGGCTTCTTCGGCGGTAGCCGATGAGGCATAAGGAGAGTGCCGCAGGACCTACTGCAGGATGGTCAGATGAAGGCGATATGGCACGGCCAGGTCATTGCGGAAAGCGACCGGACGCTTGAGGTCGGCGGCTACCGTTATTTTCCGCGCGAAAGCGTACGAATGGACTTGCTGCAAGTCGCGCCAAAGACGCAGAGCGACCTAGCCTGCCCGCATGGCGTCCAGTTCTACGATCTCGCCGCAGATACGGCGCGCAGCGCGCGCGCGGCGTGGTCGTACGAGGCTCCGCGCGCATCGATGACGAAGGTCGATCACTGGATCGGCTTCTGGAACGACGTCGAGATCACGTGAACGCGCGTTGCGTGGTAGCCTAAAGAGCGTCCAGCGGCCTCTTTAGGTCCTCTCTTTACATCAGCACGCGCTGGCCTATTCCGGCAGCGAGCAGGTGCGCCACAAGCCAAAGCTAGGTCGGCTGAAGAAACGCGCGCAAATTTCGAATATCGGTCACCGTTTCAATTGCATATACCGCATCGAGCAGGCCTTTGGATTTATCGCGCCCCAGGATCGGTGCTGTGAGATCACGCGCCTTTTCCATCACTTCGGTCCGAGACATCGGGTTGCGAGGCGTCCCGCGCACTGCGGAGATGCGCTCCGAAAGGCGCGTTCCATCCGCGAATTCGATTTCGACGGCGGCAACGCGTATGGGCAGGAATTGCGAAAGCTCGCCGTCACGTACCAGACTGACTTTGGCGCGCTCGCGCAGGATCGCTGCGTCCTGCATGCGTGGCTTATCATGCGCGGCATGAAATGAGACGGTTTTGTCAACCAGCATCACCGCGACCATGTGCTGCAAGCAGATATCCGGGATGTCACGGTTGTCGACCACCGCAGCAACCGAAGGCGCAAGCCGTACCGTAACGTGCTGCACCTGATCGGATTCAAAGGCTCGCTTGCCGCGGATCGCCTCGATCGCATCGAGTGGGCCTTGGATCGGCGAGCCGACAGTCCATTTCTTGATGTCCGTCTGGACGACCTCGTATCTTTCGCCGAGTTTCTCAACCAGCCGTTCGGGCTGCGCCTTCGGCGCGTATGCTTTGAAAAAGTTGTCGTCGCCCGAGAAAATATCCTCCACGCCGTTCCATCCTGATCGTACGAGCAGGGCGGCCGTTACGCCATTGCGCGCGGTCATACCGCCGAAAACGAAAGCCTTTTCGATGTGGTCGGTGTCCCGCCGCCAAGCGACAATGCCCGAGGATTGCTGCGCGGTATAATCCAGCGCCCAGCGCATTTGCCGCGCGTCGAGACCGGCAGCGCAGGCGGCAGCAGCGGCGGCGCCGAACGTTCCGGCGATGCTGTGAGTAGCGAGGCTGCTATCATAGCTGAATTCGGCACCGCCCAGCGCCAGCACGACGCGCGTGCCTATGTCATAGCCGAGGGTCACGGCGCGAAGGAAGCGTGCGCCGTCGATGCCAAGTTCCTCGGCGACAGCGAGCGCTGCGGGCACGATCGCGCAGCCGGGATGCGACCGCGAGGCATTGTGGGAATCATCAGTCTCATCTGCATGCGCCATGACGCCATTGGCGAGGGCAGCGTCGGAAGGTGCAGCCGTCAGCATTGTGCCTGCAATTGTCGCAGCGCCTTTTCCACCGTGTGCGCGGATGTAGCGTTGCGCCGCCTGGCCGGGCAGCAGGTCCGATCCCGAGACCATCGAAGCAAGCGTGTCGAGCAGATGGTGCTTTGCATGCTCCGCAACCTCGTCAGGAAGCGGGCGGGACCCTGCCGCGGCCATGTAGGCGCTTAATGTTTGCATCGGCGGACTGATTCCAGGCTGAGCGAAGGCACGCAGTGATGACAGGGCGAAGCCCGCGGCCGTGATGGCGGTCGAACAAAGAACAGCTCGTCGATCCAATGCCGCCTCCCCTCCCGCCGGGCCACGTCAAACCCAATATCAACGAATACCACACGCTTCAGGCGCTGTGACATCGAAATGCGGTCGCAATCGGCGGGGAGCGCTCGCGGTAGCTGGGACGGGCATGATAGAAAACGCATTGCCATGAATCTTCGTCGCCGCAAATTCTTACGTTTGGCCGCAGGTGCTGCCACGGCGGCGGCCGTCGCACGCACAGCGCACACGCAAGCGCTGGATTTTCCCGCGAGGCCGGTGCGGATCATCACCCATTCGGCGCCGGGCGGCTCTCCGGATGCGCTGTTGCGGATCGTCGCCGACCGTCTGTCGCAGATGTGGGCCCGGCAGGTCCTTGCGCTGAACCATCCGGGCGCCGGTGGCGCGGTGGCGGCGCGCACCGCCGCTGCGGCCGCGCCCGACGGCTACACGCTCTACATGCCGGCCTCGTCCGCATTCGTCACGCTGCCGGGGCTGCAAGCGAACCTGCCGCTCGAAGTGCCGCGGGATTTTGTTCCGGTCGGCTTCGTCGGGGAGCAGCCGTTTTTCATATTGGTTGCGTCCTCGCTCGGAGTGGCGACGCTAGCCGAATTCATCGCACTCGCGAAGAAACGGCCGGGCGAGATCTCCTATGCCGCGACCGGACGCGGAACGCTGTCGCACCTTGCCGGCGAAGCGCTGCAGCAGCGCACAGGCATCAAGCTCCTGATGGTTCCCTACCTCGGCGGCACCGCACAAGCGCTCAATGATGTGATGGTTGGGCGCGTACCCATGGTCATCGACGGTTACCCGCCGCTTGCGGGAGCGCTGCAGGCCGGAGCGATCAAAGCGCTTGCGGTCGGCTCGACGGCGCGGCTTCCCGACTTTCCCGACGTGCCAACCGCAGCGGAAACCTTTCCAGACTTTAAAGTTCGCGGCTGGCTCGCGCTGGTCGCGCCGGTCGGCACGCCTGACGCCGTCGTGCGCAAGCTAAGCGAAGATTTGCGCTCGGCCGTTACCGATCCTGCCACCAAGAGCAGGCTCGAAACGACAGGCAACTATCCGCATCCGATGACGCCGGCCGAACTCCTGGCCTTCATTCATGCCGAGCAGCAGATGTGGAAGCCTGTATTGGAGCAGATCGCGCGCAATCCGTAGTGCCGGACGCGGGCTGGTCCTGATTACTTGGGAAACAAGGAAGCCAACTCCTTTGCGCCCGGTAACTTGCTTTCCTGGTCCATCACAGCATTGGTCCCCGCCAGCAGCTTCGAAACGACACCGCTGCGGCCGGCGATGGGATTGCGCGCATAGCCTCCCGGCTGAAAGAAATTCGAAGTGGGCACGCGCTCACGCAATGCCGCCGGCATCCTGACGATGTCGAGCCCGTTTCCATCGCCGGTGAGGTTCATCATCTCGAGCTCCGCCGCGCTTAATACCGTGCCGTATCCCTGAGCGCGCGCGAAAACGACGGAGTCGAGAAGCTTCTGCATCTGCAATAACGGACCAACGTCCACATCCAGATTGAGAGCATGCACGGCGAGGCCTTTCGCTGTGTTTGCGAGCTTATCGTGCTCACTCCAGCTGTCGGGCACGGTCCGGCAAAACGAAATCATGCGCTTGAGTACGGCAAGCTTCCTCTGCAGCGTCGCTTTCGGTTCGTCAGGAAGCTGTGCGGCCTTCGCGCTCAATGTCTTGATGAAGTGATCTCCCTTCTCAGCCATCAGCTCGACGCTGTTCGTGGCCAAGAGCTGATTGTAGCCGAGCGCGGTCGAGATCGGCTGCGCTCCAGGTTTCGGCTGCTCGAGGCCCGCCTGCACGTCATATGTGCCGTCGCCGCCAGACTCGAAGGCGTAAATACGTACGACCTGCTCCTTGGTCAGCCCGGCGGCAAAGGCGATTTTGGCATAAGCGCGTTTATACTCGATCTCACTTCGCGGCTGCTGCGGAACAAGACCGAATTCCTGCGCCGCGGCGCGCAGAAAGTCGGCCACTACCGGGACGTATTTTTTGGGCGGCACCTCTTCGATGGGCGCGGACGGATCGACCGGTTTCGGTGGTCCGGAATAGATCGGCGGTTGGGTCAGCACGTAATCGGCGAGCACGATCTCCTGATGGTTGCGGAGTTTGGCTTGGCGCAGCCGCCGCTTCTCGGCGACCGAGCTCCAATAAGCATCGGCCTCCGCTTCGTATTTCCGCCGCGCGGCCGTGTACTCCTCTAACTTGCGGCGGTATTCGGCCATCGCCGCGGCCGAGGGGGTCGTCACCGACGCAGATTGGCGCTCAATCGAGCTGGCTGTCGTTTCCTGGCTTAGCGCGAACAGCAGCAACGCAAGAACCCAGCCGCAGCACCGGTGCATCGAACAACGCATTTGCCTTGCATTCCCTCGTCTCACAAGCGCTCACGCGATGCCGTTCAGGTTGAAAAACCGCTCCGCATTGCGCCAAAGGATTTTGTCCTTATCGGGCGCAGAGATTGCCAGCCCGTTTACGATGTCGATGTGCTCGGCCGGATCGATCGGCACCGGGCCGTAATCGGTGCCGAGCATGACGCGGTCGACCCCGAATACCTCCACTGCCTCGCGTACATGCGGCGCCCAAAAACCCATGGTGTCGACGTAAAGCTTGGCGAGATAATCGCTCGGCCGCTGTTTGCAGCGGATGACGGCACGTTCGGGCATGCCCTCACATCCGAGCCGCCAACCGAAATCAAGCCGCCCGATCACCGGCAGAAGTCCCCCGCCCATATGCGCCACCGCAATCTTCAGGCCGGGGTATCGATCGAACAGGCCGGACAAGATCATGCGGGCGAGCGCCATCGCGGTGTCGAATGGCCGCCCTACCAATTCATCGAGCTTGTATTGATCCATCTGCTGCTCGTGTCCGATGGGCACGCGCGGAGGATGGATGAAGACCGGCACATTGCGCGATTGCGCCCACTCCCAGAACGCGAAGGCGGCCGCGCCGTCGATGAACTGCCCGTGCCAACTCGAAGTGATCAGCAGCCCTTTGAATCCGAGCGAACCGAGGCACCGCTCGCCTTCGGCGATGTGGCTCGCATCGAGTGGATTGAGCGTGCCAAGACCCCAGTTGCTGTTCGCGCGCGCGACGACGGCAGCCGTGTTGTCGTTGATGAACTTCACGACGTCGATCGCGGGCTTTCGCGAAATCGCGGTTATCACCTCCGCAGCGAACGGATTGCTGATCACTCGTCCAGTAATGCCGGCCTTGGCGCAGACATCCTGCTGCAGCTCGAAATCGGTCATGTCGTGATAGGCGACGGCCGGCAAGCCACGATAATTCGTCACCGCGTTTTTGCCGACAGGTACGCCCCGCAGCGCCTCGGCGACGCCAAACAGATCATCACGCGGACGCGGCGCACAATGGGTATGGACGTCGACGACGGGCATTAGATATTGAGCACGCGTCCATAAGCGTCGAGTACCGCCTCCTTCATCATTTCGGAGAGCGTCGGGTGCGGGAACACTGTGTGCATCAACTCTTCTTCGGTTGTCTCCAAGTTCATCGCCACCACGTAGCCTTGGATCAACTCGGTGACCTCCGCGCCGACCATATGCGCTCCGAGCAGCGCTCCAGTCTTCCTGTCAAAAATCACTTTGACGAGGCCTTGGTCTTCACCCAGCGCGATCGCCTTGCCGTTGCCCACGAACGGAAAGCGGCCGACACGGATGTCATACTTCTTCTCCTTCGCCGCCTGCTCCGTCAGCCCGACCGAAGCGATTTGCGGCGCGCAATAGGTGCAACCCGGGATTAGGCGCTTGTCCATGGGATGCGGCTTGAGCCCCTTGACCGCCTCGACGCAAATCACGCCCTCGTGCTCGGCCTTGTGGGCGAGGAGCGGCGCTCCGGCAACGTCGCCAATCGCATAGATACCGGGTACATTCGTGCGATTGAGTGCATCGATTACGATTGCGCCGCGCTCAGTCTTAACCCCGAGCTTCTCCAAACCGAGATTTTCGATATTTCCGACGACGCCGACCGCGGAGATAACGCGCTTGGCCGTCAGTGTCTGTGTGGTGCCTTTGCCGGTATCGATCGTCGCGGTGACACTATCGGCCGCCTTGTCCAGCTTCGTCACTTTGGCGCCGGTCAGGATCTTGATGCCCTGTTTTTCGAATTGCTTGCGCGCAAATGCGGAAATCTCCACATCTTCGGCGGGCAGAATTTGCGGCAATATCTCTACCACCGTCACGTCGGCACCGAAGGTGCGATAAAACGAGGCGAACTCGATGCCGATTGCGCCTGAACCAACGACCAACAGCGACTTCGGCATATGCTCCGGCACCATCGCCTCGAAGTAAGTCCAGATCAGCTTCTTGTCGGGCTCGAGCCCGGGCAGCACGCGCGGCCGTGCTCCGGTCGCGATGATGATGTGCTTGGCCTGATAGGCGCCCGCACCGAGAGCGCCTTTGGGCGCCGGGGTCGCGACACTCTTCACCGCGACCTTGCCGGGCGCCTCGATTGTTGCTTCGCCCCAAATGACGGCAACCTTGTTCTTGCGCATCAAAA
>VAZQ01000683.1 GCA_005883115.1 Alphaproteobacteria bacterium
GGCAACAACCCGCAAAGCGTCCCTTTCCGCGCTTTCGTATCGCGTTGGCCTCAGCACGTTCGTCGTGCTGCTCGCCGCGCTCGCGCTGGCCGCACCGAAGCCAAGCGATCCCAAGGAATGTCCCGTCACCGAACGCAGCCTGGACGCCATCGAGGCTGCGATTGAGCAAGCCGACACGTGCCAGCAGTCGATGGACATCTTCGAGGCCTGCGCCTATGTCGCAAGCGGCGATGTCCCGTTGGGACAGGCGGTGATCAGAAAATGCGAAGGCGATTTCGTCACAAAACTCGATGCTAGCCGCAAGCGAGCCTACGAGCAGAAGATCAAGCGCTGCTGGCGCAAATACCGGCACGAACTTGGCACCATGTATCGCTCCTTCGAGGCGATGTGCGCTGCCGCCGTCGCGCAGGACTACTCCCGGCGCTTTCTCGCCGGGACGAAAAAGCGCAAGTAGTGATATGGTTGCCAAATGGTCCGACGACGGAGGACGAATATGCACAAAGTAAACGCTGTTCTGATTATCGCGATGGGGCTCGTGGTGGCGGCGCCTTGCATCGCGCTTGCAGGCAAGAAAAAAGTCGAGGGCCCAAGCAAGAGCGTTAGTCTTAACTACGGGAAGATCCAATACGAATACAAACAACAACGAACCACCAATCCTAAGGCGGGAATTGCAATCAGGAGCGGCGCGCGCCGCTAACCAAGCCGTTTTGCTTCTGCGTCCGGCCATCGGCAGCGGGAACCTTGACGTGCCTCAAAGTTCGGCTTCACTCCCGAAGCCACCCCGCGCGACCTCAGATAGTCCGGCGCGGTCGAATTGAGTTTCGGGCGATCGCCGCGGTGACGCGGTAGGCTTTCCACTCTCCACAAGGCGGCGATGCAAAGGACGCCGACAAGCCGAAAGAGCGGGAGTAACGCCCCGCATCGCCCGACCATTTTTATCCGGCACGATGCGACCTACGTCGCATCGGCACATGTTATGCTGGATCGAACGACGCTGAAGGCGGGGAGACGCACGTGCACAGGCTCGACGCTATTCTGCTCATCGCCCTGGCATTACTGCTGGGCGCGCCCTGCAGCGCGGCTGCATACAAGAAGAAAGGGAGCACCCCAAAGCAGGTTTCCCCCCGGGAGAGCATCACGTTCACTTACACGAAGCCGCAATACAAGTACACGCAACAGCGGGGCAATAATGCCCCGTGCCGCAAGTGCAATTAGGAGCGGCACGCCGCTAACCGGCGTGAGTAGCCGCGGGCGCGTGGCAATCCTGTTACTCACCAGCGCATGATCGTGCTGTTCACCGATTTCGGACTGGAGGGCCCCTATACCGGCCAGATGAAGGCGGTGCTGCATCAAATGGCACCGGGCATCCCGACCATCGATCTCTTCGCCGATGCGCCGGCAGGCAATCCGAAGGCGGCGGCCTATCTCTTGGCGGCCTACGCGCAATGGTTTGCGGGAGGCACCACGTTCCTGTGCATCGTCGATCCCGGCGTCGGCGGGCCGCGCCCGCCCGTCATTCTCGAGGCGGACGGCTGCTGGTATGTGGGCCCCGGCAACGGGCTGTTCGAATTCGTCGAGCGCCGCGCCGCAAAGGCGCGCAGCTTCGACATCGAATGGAAGCCCGAAAATCTCTCCGCGAGCTTTCACGGGCGCGACCTATTTGCACCGGTCGCCGCCATGCTGGCGCGCGGGGATGCGCCGCCGGGCGCGCCACGCAAGCGCGAGGATCGCCGCCTGGATTGGCCTGATGATCTTAATTGTCTACGTCGATCATTTCGGCAATGCCCTGACCGGCTTACGCGCATCGATGCTGCCGCCCGAGGCGAGGCTTGCAGTGGCGGGCCGGGCGCTCGAGCGCGCAACGACTTTTAGCGATCGGCCGCCCGGCACGGCGTTCTGGTATGAGAATTCGAACGGCCTCGCTGAAATCGCCGTCAACCGCGGGCGCGCCGACCGCGATCTTGGGCTTATCGTCGGCAGCGCGGTCCAAATCATCGGTTGATGGGTATCCGCGATGGCGCCCAGGCGAGGGCGAAATCCACAACCGCTGCCAGTGGTTTCCGCGTCAGAGGCTTGACCGCCAACGAGCTTTGCAGAAACGCAATTTTTCTCCCGACACTGTCAAAAGACGTGAACCGGAAGCGCCGCTCGCAACACTAATTGGCGGAGGCGTTCGTGAAGTGGCGTGTGCGTGACATTGTGATCTCGATCGTTCCCACCGAGCTGCTGTGGCTGGCGCTCGGCTTCACGATGCTCATGGCCGCGTTCATGGCCGGAGCCGCGGAGTAGGCGCCCTCGCCGAGGCAGCATCCCCTCGCCCCCGCGTTGAGGAGGGCATTATGGATTCTCGACCCGCAATACCGAGCGTGCCGCCGCATCGGGCAGCGTTCGGCGCCCGCCGCGATGGGCTGATCAGGGCACTGGCCACCGGCGTCACGGTGCTCGTGGCTGCGATTGCCGTTCTGCTTGTGGCCTTCGCCGCCGTGGTGATCACGATCAGCTGATACGGGCGCTTTCGCTGCGTCATGCCGGCCGAGCCGCGAAGCGGCGAGAGCCAGAATC